>PBIX01000053.1 GCA_002720975.1 Planctomycetota bacterium
CCGGCGGTCCAGGGGTGGGAGGGCTGGGACACGATGATGTCCCAGCGCTTGTCCGTAAGGGTCAGGGCTCCGCGAGCATCGTTGAGGATCACGTTCAGGCGCGGGTCATCGAAGGGGTCCTTGGCGCGTCGCCCGGAGAGCTCGTGGTTGGCCTTGAGCACCTGGGGTTCGAGCTCCACCACGTCGAGGTCAGTGATGCTCGGCGGGATGTTCTCGAGGGCGACGCCGCCCCCGAACCCGATCACCAGCATGGTCTTGGCCTCAGGCCGGGCGAGGACGGGCAGGGCGGTCAGGAATCGCTCCGCATTACGACCGTAGGGAGGCAGGCCCTCCGGAGTGACAGCCGCTTCAGGAAGGCCGTTGGATCGGATCTCCAGGGCCTCCTCGCGATCGATGACGAGGACCGTGGCGGAGTGGCCGACGGCCGTGAACAGAACCTCGCCCGCTGCGCCCACCTCCGGCTCAAGCGGCGCGTGCCGTAGTAGGTGGACGGGGCTCTGGGGCTGGTAGGCCACCAGGGTCAACAGGCTGGCGCAGGTACCGATGCAGAGCCAGCGTGCCGTGGGCCAGAGCAGGGTCATGGAGGCGGTCGCCGCCAGGGCCAGGCTGACCCCCACGGCCAACCGAGCCGTACCGGCGAACCCCAATGATGGGATGAGCCAGAAGCCCGCCAACAAGGCACCGAGGATGGCGCCCACCGTATTCCAGGCATAGACCCGGGCACTGGCCTGGCCAGCCTCCGTCCGCGAGCGGGCAAGGACGCGCAGGGCAAAAGGAAAAGTCGCCCCGATCAGAACCGTGGCAGGGAGCAGCAGTGTGAATGCCATCCGGGCACCGACCGCCTGGGGAGAGGCATCCGGTTCGGCCATGCGCTCAAGGAATACCGCAGGCAGTCCGTCCATATGGGCGTACACCCAGGCCGCGAGTGCGGCGATGCCGAGCTGGCACAGCGTGAACCCGATGGCCGCGGCCTGGCGGGTGCGTGCCAGCAGCGAAGCGATGGCCCCTCCGATGGTGATCCCGGTCAGGAAGCTGGCCAGCATGGCGGCGAAGGCGTAGACGCTTCCACCGAGAATGTGGGAGAGGAGCCGCGTCCATAGCACCTCGTAGGTGAAGGACACTGAACCCGAGAGGGCGATCAGGGGCAGAATCCAGCGCACGCGTTCGTCGGGGATGGTCTCCTTCTGGGCTGCACGTCCATCCATGGCCGGGCTGGGATCGGGCACCGGCTGGGGGGCACGGGTGGCGATGAGGGCGGCCAGGATAAAGACGAGCGCGTTCGCAGCGACGCCAACGTAGATCGTTCCGGCGAGACCGTATTGGGGCAGAAAGACGAAGGCCCCGGCCAGGGTGCCGACCACGGCTCCGGCGGTGTTGGTCGTATAGAGGAGGCCGACCCGGGGCCCGATGTGGTCCCGTCTGCGAACGACATGTCGCGTGAGCAGAGGTAGCGTGGCGCCCATGCATGTCGTGGGCACCAGCACGACGAGGAAGGTCGTCAACAGATAGAAGGCGGACTGGGCCGGGCCGCCGGAGTCGACGAGCGCACTCTGGTCGCCGATGACGAGGTCCTGCATGAGGCGCGCGGCGCGCAGGCCCAAGGGAACCAGGAGGGCTCCCAGCGCGACTCCGGCCTCGAGGATTCCGTACCACAGAACCGGTCGCCGGACCCGGTGAAGCAGCCTGCCTGCGGCCGTCGCGCCAAGGGCAAGCCCCGCCATATAGGCGGCGAGGACCGTGGCTACGGCGAGCTCCGAGGTCCCGAAGACGACCGAGAACTGGCGCAGCCAGGCGGTCTGGTAGACGAGTGCCGCGAATCCCGACAGGAAAAAGCAGGCCAGAACGGCCGTGAACTGAGGCCCGTCGTTGGTTTTCTGGGTTGTGGGAGGCATGGGGTCGGCAAGAGGATCGGTAATTCTGGCGCGGTGGAGAAGATTGGAGTGGGTTTTCCTTTTGCCTGGGAGGGCGTGGGACTCACTTCCGGGACGGATCCGAGTACAACCGGACCCCCCGAACGCCCTCCAGCCCGCCTTTTTCCGCTCCACCCGCAAATCCCATCCGCTCGCCTAGCGCTACAGGATCGGGGGGCTAGACTCTTTGCCTCAATTATCGCGGAGTCCCCATTGGGCTCCCCCCGCACCCTCGTTCCGGGTGGCATGACCTCCGTGTGGAGGCCGCCTAGGCGAAGGGCAAGTCCTACGCAAGAAGGAAGACAATTACCATGGCCATCGAAACGGCCCGCAAAGCAGAACTGATTTCAGAGTACGCGACGGCTGATGGCGACAACGGATCCCCGGAGGTCCAGGTCGCGCTGCTCACCGAGAATATTCGCAATCTGACCGAGCACCTGAAGGTCCACAAGAAGGACTACGGCTCCCAACTGGGGCTGGTGAAGATGGTGGGTCGGAGGAGCAAGCTGCTGCGCTACTTGCGTTCGAAGAGCCCTGAACGCTACCGGACGATTCTGGGGCGGCTGGGCTTGCGTCGCTAGTTCCGAGCGGGGGCCGTGTGACACGGTTGTGTTCACAAGCCCCTGCACACCGTGTAGGACCTCCGTCCCACGGTACCGGTCGCGAAGATGCGGCGACGAGATAGATACGACACGACACGAAAAAAACTAAGCAACTATTGATACCGAAGATTCGGAACTGATCCATGACAAACGGACCCATACGCGTTGAACGCGAAATTTCCGGAGTGCGCATCGCCATCGAAACGGGCCAGGTGGCCCGACAGGCTGGCGGCTCCGTGATCCTGACACTAGGTGACTCCAAGGTCTTTGCCGCGGTGACCGCTGGCAAGGCGCGTGAGGACATCGACTTCTTCCCCTTGCTCTGCGACTACCGCGAGAAGAACGAGGCCGGCGGCAAGATCCCCGGCGGATTCTTCAAGCGTGAGGCACGCCCCACGACCAAGGAGATCCTGACCATGCGCCTGATCGACCGCTCGATCCGGCCGATGTTTCCCGACGGCTACAAAGAGGAGGTGCAGGTTCTGACCCACGCCCTCCAGTACGACGGCAAGAACAACACCGACGTGGCGGCCATGATCGCGGGCTTCGCCGCGGTCCGCATCAGCGGGCTGCCTTTCGACGCGACCCTGGGCGCCGTGCGCGTGGGGCGTGTGGACGACGAATTCGTGGTCTTCCCCGAGGATCCCGTGCGCCGCGAGGAGTCCACCCTGGACCTGGTGGTCTCCGGCCACGAAGGCGGGCTGGCCATGGTGGAGTCCTCCGCCAAGCAGCTTCCCGAGGAGGTCATGGTGGACGCACTGGAGTGTGCCCACAAGGTGATCCTGGAGGTCGTCTCTCTGATCGACGAGCTGACCGAGAAGGTGGGTAAGCCCCAAGCTGAATTCAATGCTCCGGCAGTGGATGAGGCCCTCAAGGCCCAGGTCTTCGAGCGTGAGGAGGCCATGACCACGGCCGTGCGCACCCAAGGCAAGCAGGATCGTCACGACGCCCTCGCGGCCATCAAGAACGAGTGCGTAGCCACCCTGACCGCAGATTGTGATGGTGACGACCTTGGCGCGCGGACCAAGACCATCAAGAACATGCTGCACGACCTGCAGCAGCACGTGGAGCGCGAGTGCATTCTGTCCGGAACCCGGGTAGACGGTCGCGCCCACGACAAGATCCGGGACATTACCGTCGTGCCCGGCTTTATCGAGCGTCAGCACGGTTCAGCTCTGTTCACTCGCGGTGAGACCCAGGCCCTGGCCAGCGTCACCCTCGGGACCCCCGATGACGAGCAGGTCATCGACGGTATCGAGCCCGAGTACAAGAAGAGCTTCTACCTGCACTACAACTTCCCGCCCTACTCGGTGGGGGAGACGCGGCGCATCTTTGGTCCCGGCCGGCGTGAAATCGGGCACGGGATGTTGGCCGAGCGCGCGCTGATGGCGGTCATGCCTACGCGCGAGCAGTTCCCCTACACCGTTCGCATTGTGTCGGACATCATGGAGTCCAACGGCTCCTCGTCCATGGCCAGTGTGTGCGGTGGTTGTCTTGCGATGATGAGCGCGGGCGTGCCCGTGAGTCAGCCCGTTGCCGGTATTGCCATGGGCCTTGTCAAGGACGGTGACCGCGAGGCCATCCTCTCCGACATCCTCGGTTCCGAGGACCACAACGGAGACATGGACTTCAAGGTGGCTGGATCGGGCGTGGGTATCACGGCCTTGCAGATGGACATCAAGATCAAGGGTGTGTCCCGCGAGCTTCTGTCCACGGCGCTCGAGCAGGCTCGGGAAGGTCGGATCCACATCCTACGTAAGATGCTCGAGGCCGTTCCCGGCCCCGCTCCTGAGGTCTCCGATTACGCCCCGCGCATGGAGACACTCAAGATTCCCGGCGACAAGATCGGCTTCCTGATCGGCCCCGGTGGGAAGAACATCAAGGCCATGCAGGCCCAGTACAGCGTGCGCATCTCGATTCTCGACGACGACGGAAATGTCCAGGTCTTCGGAACCGATTCGACCCAGGTCAAGGCTTGCAAGGATGCCATCGAGGCTTCCACGCAGACCCCGGAAGTCGGCACCCGCTACACGGGAACCGTGCGCAGTGTGCGTGACTTCGGAGCCTTCATCGAGATCCTGCCTGGCGTGGAAGGTCTCTGCCACATCTCCGAGCTGGCCCACGGCTTCGTGGGTCAGGTGACCGATGTCGTCAACGTGGGCGACGAGGTCGAAGTGGAGATCATCAACGTGGATGACCGCGGCAAGGTCAAGGTCAGCCACAAGGTGACCTTGCCCGGCGGCGAGGAAGGTGAGTCGGATGGCGGCGATCGTCGCGATCGCGGCGGGCGTGGCGACCGTGGTGGCCGTCGTCGTGAGCGCTCAGGTGCAAGCGACTGACGTCTCTCAGCTCTTGCCGACCCGGGTTTCTCGGGACACACGATGCCCTCCTGGCCCAGTAATGGGTCGGGGGGGCATTATTCGTAGAAGGGCCCCTGTAGGTGCCAAGAAGGGCACGGCCGTTAGCGTTGAGTATCCCAGCCAATTGGCCCGTGCAGTGGGGGGTCTCAAGAGCTATACCTGACTTTGCCTGTGCCCAGCTAATATAAAGAAGACCGAAACCAAGTCCCTAGGACGGCCTAGGGGCATTCGGGCCGATAGATAATCAAGCCATGCTCATACTCGGACGAACCATTCTTGCCGCCGCAGTTCTCTGTGGCCTCTGTGGAGTTGCGCAAGCCCTCACGCCCCTGACCAGCGCTTCTGTCCCGGACGCTGCCGTCAGCTTGCCTGTGCTTCTCGACGACGATGGCAGGGGGTCGGACTATAAGTTCAGTCGCCTGGACAACATCTGTGGGCACCGGGAAGCCGCGAGCATTACCAAGCCCGCAAAGGTGGACTATGAGGCCCTGCTGGCCCTGACCGACGAGGTGCGCAGGATCAAGAAGCAGAGGATCAAGAAGGACTCCGCTGAAGGTCTCAAGCTGATGACCGCGGCTAGGCGGAAGGTGCTCGAAGCCTGCAATAAGGCGCAGGGTGCCAACAACTACTGTAGCGTCTGGAAGAAGATCTCGCGCCGGGATGGAAAGGCGGTCGCCGATATCACGGCCCAGGTGAAGGCCAAGATGGGCGGAAAGTGACGCGGGCTACCCGTGGGGCTTATCCAATTCAATAGGCAGGCCTTACTGCCTCTGGTCCTCCTGGGATCGGCTGTAGCCTGTCGGGGTCCAGCTCCATCGGAGGCTCCACAGGGGGAAGCCTTGCGGGCCATCGAAGAGGCCATGGCCACCGCCCAGGATGGTGGGGATCTCGAGGATCCGGCCGAGGCTCCCGTACCCACCGGGACGGACTACGCCAAGGCGCTGGAGGAGGCCTATCTCTCCGGCGCTGAAGATGGTGTTGCCGATGAGTCGATCGGATCCGATTCGGATGCAGTGTTGGACTCCGATGGGAGCCAGGATCCGCTGCCCGAGATTGACTTGGATGATCTCCTGCTTGGAGCTTCCTCCCAGGAAGGGGATGGTCCCGTGCTCAACCCCTACGAAGAGTTTGGGGAGCGCATCGTCTGGTACCGCGACTCCGGGCTGATCATGAAGCCTTTCACCTTTCCGCTTGGCGCGGGTGAACGCGTGCAGGCGCTGATCCAGACCCACTCGGGCCTCAGCATCCACGGCGCTCCCGTAGACAACGCAAACATGCCAGCAGGCGCGCAGCCTCCGGGGTCTGTGGTGTTGCACCTGCTCAATGGGCAGGGTGCAGAGACCTTCACCCCCCCGCGCACCCCGGGGGTCGTCAAGCCCAGACTGGTTCCCCTCTTCGACTGGCTGGTGGTGACGGCGGCCCCAGCAGAGATGCGCCAGATTCAGCGCTTCATCCGGGCCTTCATAAGTAGCGCTCGCCAGATCCAGGTGGAGGCCAAGATCGTGGAGTTGACCACCACCAAGACCTCCGACTATGGCATCCGCCCCGTGGACGGCGTGACCCCGATTTTCGGGCTACCCAATGCAGGCTCCCTGATCCACAGCGTGGACTTCTCATTCGGCAACACAGTGGACATCGGAGAGGCCATCTTTGGAGTATCCGCTGTCTTCGATGGCGTGCAGTTCAATGCTCTTCTGGAGATGATCTCCACCGACGAATCGGCCTCCATCATCTCCCAACCCAAGGTTGCCGTGCGCGAGGGTGCGCGGGCGGAGCTGATTGAGGTGCAACAAGAGCCCGTGATGAAGCTCAACGCCATCAACGCCAATGGCCAGTTCACATGGACGATCGCCTTCCGGGACGTGGGCGTACAACTGTATGTGGTCCCGCGCATCATCGGGAGCAACACCCTGATCCTGGATGTGGACACCGAGGTGTCCCAGATAACGGGAACCGCTGCGACCTTCATCGTGACCGACTCCAGCGGTTCCAGTTCGACCGTGGGGATTCCCGAGGTGGCCAAGCGCAGGGCCAACACAACCGTGCGCCTGGACGCGGGCCAGGGGTTGGTGATCGGTGGCCTGATTTCAGAGCGCACCTTGCAGCGCGAGAAGAAGGTGCCCCTGCTGGGGGACATGCCCTTGCTGGGTAGCATCTTCAAGAGCCGCTATCAGGTCCAAGAGCGCACCGACGTGCTCTTCTTCATCTATCCACGCATACTGCAGGGGATCGATCTGAACCCGGAATTCTGATTCCCGATGCCTGTCTTTCCCCAAATACCCACCGCCGACTCCGGCCTGCGCCTACGGGGCGGGATATTGGCCCTGATGTTGGCAGGGGTGTGCCTTCCCGGTTGTCGGGCATTTGGGTCGGGCGAACAATCTCCCAAGGAGCGCAGTGCGGAGATCAACGCTACCTGGGAGCGCATTCTCCTGGGTGCGGACACGCTGACTCCCGTGGAGGATTTCGACGAGGCCAGCTACTTCGATGAGCTGGAGCGCCTCTACGCCCAGGCGCCGGTTGTCGAGGCGAGCGAAGCTGAACCCGTTGTGGATGCCGGGCCTGGAGAGACCCGAGCCATCGATCCGTTCCTGGCCTTTGGTGAGCGAATCTGGGTGGATGCCGACACCGGCTTCGTCACCAAGCCCTATACCTTTCCGTCGGGGCTGGGCCAACGCGCCATGACCCTGCTCTCCTTGTACGGGGACTTTGATATTCCCGCCGAGGGGGGGGTCGTGATCAACGGGGCAGGCTTGAAGCCCATTGGAGAGCAGGGACTGGGCGAGGCGGTCCTGGACCTGCGTCTGGATTTCGATGGGGAACCCTATTCCGCCCCTTCGGGTAAGACCTTGCAGAGCAGCACCTTTGTGCCCCTCTCCGATTGGCTCTTCGTCCGGGCGCAACCTGAGGTGTTGCTCAAGGCCGAGCGCTTCATCGAGCTCTTCAGTGCCCGGGTGCGGATGGTGGAGATCGAGGCGCGTATCATCGAGGTTTCCACCTCCGATTCCTTCGACTACGGCATCAGTCCTATTGATTCCAACACGCCCATCTTCGGTCTCCCGAATGGTGGCGCCTTCGCCAACAGCCTGGATTTCTCCCTGGGCAATACGGTGGACTCGGGTGAGGCACTCTTTGGGGTCTCGGCGATCTTCGACGGTGTGCAGTTTGATGCGCTGCTCGAGATCGTCTCCAACCATGAGGATGTGTCCATCATGTCACGGCCCAAGGTGGCTGTGCGCGAAGGGGGTCGTGCGGAATTCGAGAACACCGACGAGGTGCCCTACTACACCCTTGGCGGACTCAACCCCAACGGCACCTTCACGGCGCAGTTGATGACCAAGCCCGTGGGCGTGCAGATGTATGTGATCCCGACCATCATCGGAGAGGAGACGGTGCTGCTCAACATCGACATCCGTGCCTCACAGGTGAGCGGCACGGCCATCAGTCTGAGCCAGGGCGGCGATGATGCCCAGGGAGTGATCTCCGTGCCGTCGATCTCTGCGCGCAAAGCCTCCACCACCGTGCGCCTGGAGCCGGGGGAGGCCGTGGTGCTGGGGGGGCTCATCGCGGAGCGCACCCTCGAGCGGGAGCGCAAGGTGCCCCTCCTGGGTGACATCCCCATCCTTGGTAACCTGTTCAAGAACACGTATGAGATCACCCAGCAGACCAACGTGCTGTTCTATATCCGGCCTCGCATCCTGCAGGGCATGGACCTGGACTCTGATTTCTAGGCCGGAATACCCACGGCGCTCGGGAAGAATGTGACCCCCTGGCGCGTCCAAGAACCGCGCCGATCATGAAGCTCCTCCTCTCCCACAAGCCCCGGGGATCCCACACCGAGCGGGGTGCCGTGCTCCTGCTCTCGTTCCTGGTCCTGATGGTGATCATCGCCATCGTCTACCAGCTGAACCGGGTCACGGCCACCGACCAGCAGGTGGCCAATCGTGACTTCACCAGCACCAACATGGACCTGGCCATCGAGTCGGCCATGCTGGAGGTCTTCGAGCAGTTGCGTTCTGACGGCGAGCTGCGGCAAGCGGGGGGAGAGGATGACGGTGCGGCGGCAGCCGCCGAAGCCGCCGGGGCCGGACCCGGTGGACCCGGTGGAGGCGGTGAGGGCGGCGAAGAGAGTGCAGATGCGAGCGACTCCTTCATGGACGAGTGGGCCCAGCAGGCGGCCACCTCCTTCAATGATCTCGACCTGCGCATCCTGATCGTGGACGAGGACCGCAAGTACAACATCCTGAACATGCTGGCTGAGGACCCCGACGAGGCCCAGGAGGCCTTCGAGCGCGTTGTGAGAATCCTGGATCTGTGTCGTGAGGACACGGAGTTCGACATTCAAGAGGCGGATGCCGATGACATGGCGCGCATCATGCGCGACCACCTATTGGAGCGCGACAACTCCTATCTGCCGCGCCCGGGCGAGTTGCTGTCCTTCGATGAGGAGAATCGGTCGCGTGGGATGCCCCTGTCGGTCCGTGAGTTCATTGTTCTGGAGCCGTTCACCGAAGACCACTACCGGGACATGTTCGACAGAGATGGAAATCGCGTTCACGCCATCGATGCGTTCCTGACCATGTACACCTCACCTACAACGGGTGAGAGCGAGGGAGCCGAGGCACCTACCAGCTCCGGGGGGTATTCGGTCAACGTGAACACGGCGCCGCGGGCTGTCCTGACCGGGTTGATGAACTACGGGGATATGGACCCATCCTTCTGGGAGGATGTCGTGTGGTATCGCAATGATGAGGAAGAGGCTGATCCCGACCAGGAGATCGTGGAGCCCAGCCTGGATGAGTTTGGCGAGGAGATCCTGGTGACCAAGATCTTTGATGGGCTCGAGGAGCTGGACGAGGTGCGTGGCTATGACATGCTCACCCCAGAATCCGTCGAGCGCATGAAGTCGCTGCTGCGGGTGGATAGCGACGTGTTTTCGATCTACGTGACCGCTCGTATGGTGACCCTCGCTGAGCGTCACCAGTCCCAGGACTTCACCTCGCGTCAGGAGAAGGAAGAGTACGAACGCTCGGGTGCGCACATGATGCGTACGGTGCGCTGCGTCGTGTGGCGTCGCATGGGGGAGGAGGACGTGGACATCATCCCATTGCTGCGTTGGGAAGTGTTGGACTCCCCCCCTCTCCCGATTCTGGACTACCCCGACGGCTCTCATTGGTAAGCTGCAGGCGGGCCCGACGCAGTCGGCGCTCCAGTGATATCCATGGCCCGCCAGCAACCCAAGAAATCCCCCGCCCGCAAGTCGCCTGCAGTGGTCCGTGACCCTCTGCGCCTAGAGGTCTTCCAGCATCTGTTCGCGGCGGCCGCCGAGGAAATGGGCGTGGCTCTCATGCGCTCGGCCTTCTCGCCCAACATCAAGGAGCGGCGGGATTTCTCCTGTGCACTCTTTGACGGCCAGGGGCGCATGGTCGCCCAGGCGGCGCACCTGCCCGTGCACCTGGGCGCCGCGCCCCTCTCCCTGGCAGCCGCCCGGGAACAGGTTCCGATGGGTCCGGGAGACGTGGTTGTTGTCAACGATCCTTTTGCCGGCGGTTCGCACCTGCCCGACATCACACTTGTTTCGCCCGTGTTCTTGGGCAGAGGCAAGGAACCGGATTTCTATTGCCTGAACCGTGCCCATCACGCGGATGTGGGGGGGGCCTATCCGGGTTCCATGGCGCCCGTGGCAGACGTACATGCCGAAGGCTTACGTATTCCGCCCATGCTCTTGGTGCGGGACGGTGAGCTACGCCGAGACGTGCTGGGACTGCTGCTGGCCAACATGCGCGTCCCTGCGGAGCGGGAGGGTGATCTGCTGGCCCAGTGGGCTGCCAACCGCGTGGGCACCCAGCGCCTTCAGGCCATGGCTGCTGAACACGGTCCCGAGGAGGTGCGGTCCCAGGCCGAGTCCCTGCGGGATTGGACCAACGCGCTGGTCGGGGAGCTTGTCTCGGGTCTTCCGCGCGGGGCCTGGCAGGCGGAGGACGTGCTCGAGTGGCCTGACGCACAAGGCGAGTCCGTACGCCTACGCTTGACCCTGAACGTGTCCACGCAAGGGATGCACTTCGACTTCACGGCCAGCGACGATGCCGTGAGCGGCCCGGTGAACACGGTGCGCGCCGTGACCCTGGCGGCCGTCTTCTATGTGATCCGCTGCCTCCTCCCTGCGGGCACGCCCACCAACGAGGGCGTCCTGCGGCGCGTTCGGGTAAGCACCCGGGCGGGAAGTCTGTGTGATGCGCGGTATCCAGCCCCTGTGGCGGCAGGGAACGTGGAGACCAGCCAGCGTCTGGTGGATCTGGTGCTTGCAGCTCTGGCCAATGTGCTCCCCGAACAGATGCCCGCCGCCAGCGCGGGGACCATGAGCAACCTGACGGTGGGGGATTCAGCCGGCAGCTTTGCCTACTACGAGACATTGGGCGGCGGTGCAGGGGCAGGTCCCGATGGACCCGGAGCCCACGCCCTTCAGACCCACATGACCAACACGCGCAACACGCCCATCGAGGCCATGGAGAATGAACTTCCCGTGCGCGTGCTGAAGACCACTGTGCGCCGTGGTTCAGGTGGCCAGGGCGCGCGCCGGGGTGGCGATGGACTCGTGCGGCGTCTGCGGTTTCTGCAGGATGTGCGGGTGGGCTGGATCGCCGAGCGCCAGGAGCTGGGGCCCTGGGGCTTGGCCGGTGGCGGATCGGGTCGTACAGGCTCAGCCCGCTGGCGTCCGGCGGGTGCTCGGGCGGACAGGCCCCTGGCCGGCAAGAGTGCCCTGGACATGCCGGCCGGCAGCGAGATCGAGGTGCGTACCCCCGGGGGCGGGGGGCACGGTCGCCGCCGCTAGAAACTGCGCGGGATCAGGGCTCGCAGGGCTTCGCGACGGGCTTGGATCTCGTCCCCCGCGCTCTTCAGGTCAATGGACACCTCACCCGGCATGGCGTACAGATGCTCATCTTTCTCGAAGTCGATCACGAACTTGAACTCCTCGTCGCGGACCGCGTGCATGCGCCGACCCGGCTTCTGCTCGTAGAACAGGCAGGAGTAGTTCCATTCCCGGGCGCCCGCCTCACCCCGGAGCACGGGCAGGAAGCTGACTGAGTCCTGGGCCTCACCGGGTACGCCGAAGATCTCCGCGATCGTGCTGAAGAAATCCGTGCCGTTGATCATGGCGTCCGAAGTGGAGCCGGCCTTTACACCGGGGCCGCGCACGAAGAGCGGCGTGTTGATGCCCGACTCCAGCATGGAGCCCTTGCCGCCTCCCACCAAAGACGTCGTGCCGTTGTCACCGACAAAGAAGACCCATGCCTTTGGGTGACCAGCCAGTAGGCGCCCGATTTCCATGTCAAGGGCCTCGGTCATGGCGCGCACCTGGACCTCTTCGGTGCCATCCAGGGGTGTGTTGGGGTGTAGATCGGCGGGCGGGTCATGGAAGGGGGTGTGCACCGCGTGATACGCAACCCATTCGAAGTCCGCCTCGTGCGCCAGGGCCTCATCGGTTACGTCGCTGGTGGCGTAGCGCTCGCTATCGGACTCGACACCATCTACGACCTTGGGCCAGGCCGTGTAGCTCTTGCCATTGAGATTGCCCAAGCTGCCCGCATAGTGGCCAAAGCCCGTGTCGTTGGGATGACTTGCCTCCGTTCCCAGATGCCACTTGCCATAGGCAGCCGAGCGCTGGCTGCCGATGCGTTCAGGCAGGGTGTCTTCATCCAGGCCCATGGAGCGGTTCTTGTGGCGCTTGGCGATCTCCCCGTTGCCGATTCGGAAGTGGAATCGACCGGTGAGCATGCAGGCGCGGGTGGGGCCACACTTGGGCGTCACCCACAGGTTGGTGCAGGTCATGCCCGAGGCGGCGAGGGCATCCAGATTGGGCGTGTGGGAGTCCGCCAGCAGATCCCACCCCAGGTCGTCAGCGATGATGAGCAGCACCTGAGGCGAATCGGTCGCGGGATCTTGCGTCGTATCTTCGGCCAGAGCTTGCTCCAGACCTTCAAGGGACGCTTCCAATTCCCTCCCTCGCTGCGCCTCCCCGCTCCAGGCGACGAGGCGCCCGATGGGATTGCCGCCCCACTGGGACACATCGAACCAGGAGAGCTGCAGGCCCTCGGGGCGGGGCTCGAAGAGGATGGCCGCCTTGCGTGGCGGGTCGGTGTGAACGTCGAACCAGATCCCCCTTTCGGGCAGGCAGGAAGTCTGGATCAGGCCCCCGGCCCTGTGGGAGGGAGACCACTCGGACCAGTCCGGGCCTCCGGGAAGCTGGCGCAACCGAGCCAGCACCTCCTCCTGCGGGGCGTTCAGGACCCGCGTCCGGCGCACTTCGCTGGAGTCAGGCAGCAGGCACCCCAAGGTGAGGACCGCGAGGCCCAAGCCCAAGGGGAGGAACAGGAGACGGGATCGCATGGACACGGGCCAAGCATAGCAGTCAGCGGCCGGGCCGCCCCAGCCTCCGGTTCGGCGAATGAGCCCGGGACGCTTGTTCCGCGCCGGTCACCCTGCGAGAATCCCCGACCGAGACCCGTGCCGCTGTCTGCCGGGTCTCCCAGTGCCAGCACCCGTTGGCTGTTCAACCTTGATTCCTCTCAGCCCCGATCGAGCCTGATCTATGCCCTCTCTCAGTGTATTCGGAGCCCAATGGGGAGATGAAGGTAAGGGCAAGCTGATCGACTTCCTGGCTGAGGCCAAGGACGTGGTCGTGCGCTACCAGGGTGGAGCCAACGCCGGCCACACGGTCGTCGTGGGGGAGGAGAAATACGTCCTGCACCTGATCCCCTCCGGCATTCTGCACCCGGACAAGGTGAACATGATCGGCCAGGGCGTGGCGGTGGATCCGATCAAGCTCCTGGAAGAGGTCGATGGACTCCTTGCCCGCGGCATCCACGTGGACGGTGATAACCTGCGCCTGGCCGCCGGCGCCCATGTGATCTTCGAGCACCACAAACGCATCGACGGGCTGGCCGAAATCTGGCGTGGTGAAGGTCGCATCGGTACGACGGGCCGTGGCATTGGCCCGTGCTATGGCGACAAGGCGGCGCGCACGGGTCTGCGTGTGGCCGACCTGCTCGACCCGGAGCGCGCCAAGGACAGGCTGGGAGCCGCCCTCGCTGAGAAGAACGCCCTGATCGAACGCGTGCACGGCGAAACACCCCTGGACGTGGCCGAGCAGATCGAGAGCTACGTGTCCATGGGCGACCGTCTGCGTCCCTTTGTGGCGGACGTGGGTGCGGAAGTGCGCCGAGCCTATAAGGAAGGACGCGAGGTTCTGTTTGAGGGAGCCCAGGGTGTGATGCTGGATATCGATCACGGCACCTATCCCTACGTGACGTCCTCCAGCACGGGGGTGGGTGGCATCTCCGGTGGCGCGGCCTTTCCGCCGCAGCACATCGACGAGGCCTGGGGCATCGCCAAGGCCTACTGCACACGTGTGGGCGAGGGGCCATTCCCCAGCGAGATATTCGGAGACGAGGCCGAGGCCCTGCGCAAGGCGGGCAACGAGTTTGGCGCCACCACCGGCCGGCCACGGCGCGCCGGGTGGTTTGACGCGGTGGCTGTGCGCTACGCCTTCGACCTGACGGGCGCGTCGGGTTGGATCATGACCAAGCTGGACGTGCTCTCGGGTCTGGATGAGATTCCCTACGCCGTCGCCTATCGGTCCGGCTCCGAGCGCTGGACGGAGTACCCGGCCCATCTGGCCAGCATGGATGACGTCCAAGTGGAATTCGAGACCATGCCCGGCTGGTCGGAGGACATCACGAGCGTGCGCTCGTTTGCGGATCTGCCTGCCAACGCCCGCGCCTACGTCGAGCACATCGAGGCCATCACAGGTGTTCCGATCGTCATGATCAGCGTGGGCCCAGGACGTGAAGCCGTCATCCACCGCTCGAGTTGAGCGCTCCCTGGCATGAGCCCGACCGTCCAACGGCCTGATCTCGGTGGTCCTTTCCCCGAGCACATTGCCATCATCATGGATGGCAACGGTCGCTGGGCAACGGAGCGGGGCATGCCGCGGATCTTCGGCCACCGGGAAGGTGTGCGATCCGTACGCGAGGTGACGACCGAGTGCGCGCGTATGGGAGTCAAGAGCCTGACCCTGTACGCATTCTCGGAGGAAAACTGGAAGCGGCCGGGCCAGGAGGTCACCTACCTGATGCGACTGCTGCGTGTTTTCATGCGCCGTGAGCGCAAGACGCTGATGAAGAATGGTGTCCGCTTGCGTTGCATCGGCCGCTTGGACCGGCTGCCCGCCGCCTCCCTGGACGCTCTGCGAGAGACCGAAGCGCTGACGGCGGACAACGACGGCATGCTCCTGCGATTGGCTTTGTCCTACGGGAGCCGGGCGGAGATGGCAGACGCCGTAAGGCGCATGGCGGAGGAAGCCCGCGCGGGTACCCTCGACCCTGCCAGCATCGATGAGGAGACCCTGCGTGCCTATCTCTATGATCCGACGACCCCCGATCCGGATCTGGTGATTCGTACTGCGGGCGAGATGCGTGTCTCGAACTTCCTCTTGTGGCAGCTGAGCTACGCGGAGCTCTACGTCACCCCTTTCTGCTGGCCGGATTTCCGCCGCGACCAGCTGCTGGGCGCCATGAAGGAGTTTGCCAGTCGGCGAAGGAAATTCGGCGGCTTGGAACAGGAAGACATCCCAGCAGCGAGCACCGAATCCGTCGAGGAGACCACGTGAGCGGGACTCAGAAGCCGACCCCATCGCGGGCGTCCAAGATCTGGCGTCGCACGCGGGTGGGGGGCAGCCTGGCTCTGGGAGTCGGGTTGCTCCTCTGGGGCGCGTCCGATCCCCTGGGGCCTTATCTGGTCCTGGGCTGCGGCGTCGCCATGGCCTTGGGGTGCGTGGTCGAGACCCGTGCCCTCAAGCTGTTTGCCGGACCTGCGAGCCAGCCGGGTCGTGGCGTACTGCTTGGTGTCCTTGCGGTTGCGGTGGCGGCCATCGCCTTGATCGTGCAGGTGCAGCCGGGTGCGGATGTGCGCCCCGAGCACTTTGATGTTGTGGGCCGCCTGGCCTTGGCGGTTATCGCGGTGGGGGTTGTGGGGTTGGCCCTCGGGTGGGTATCGCGCGCGCGCCCCATACGGGTCCTGGCCTCCCTGCTGTGGATCGCCCTGCCTCTCCCCGCTCTGTACCTCGTGGTTGTTGAGACCGGCGTGGCGGGCCTGGGAGCCCTCATCCTGCTCTCCAAGGTGGGGGATATCGCCGGCTACTACTCGGGCAACCTCCTGGGAGCCCGGTTTCCCCATCACCCGTTTCCGCGCCTGAGCCCCGGCAAGACCACCGTGGGTTGCCTGGGGTCTTTCATCGTAGGTACGGCGGCTGGGCCACTGCTGCCGGACACCTGGTTGCCCGATCCGCGGTGGGGGGTGGCCTCGGTGCTGGCGGCCGCCGCCCTGGTCAATTTGGCCTCCCAGGCGGGGGATCTGCTCGAGTCGGCGGCCAAGCGCCAGGCGGGCGTCAAGGATTCGGGCACCCTCTTTGGCCCTTCGGGCGGCTTCCTGGATCTCGTGGATAGCCTGCTCCTGTCCGTTCCCGTGGCCCTGCTCACGTGGCCCCTGTTGTTCAAGGAACTCGTCTGAGATCGGCCCTCCGCCGGGCGGTGATTGACAGAACCGCGCACTGGGGCCCATGCTGAAGCCCACTTCGATTCTCACCGGAGCCGCCCTTGCCCGAGATCACCATTCCCCTTCGCTCCCATGACGAGGCCATGCTCGTCCTGGGACCCTACGATCGCCTCGCCAAGCTGCTGCGTCAGTCCCTCGATATCGAGATCTACGCCAAGCGTGGCAACCTGAAGCTGAAGGGACCGGCCGCGGAGATTGACGCAGCCCGCACGCGCATCGAGCACGTCCTCGGAAAATCGCGCAAGGGGCGTGACATGGATCTGGAAGAGGTCGAGCGGATTCTGGTGGGCAAGGCTGAGCCCGCCCCCAAGCCGGTCTCCAGCGAGTCGCGCCCTCAAGTCAGGCCCCCTCTCCCCACGGGCAACAGCGCGCCTTTCCATGCCACGCACCTGCGGGTGCGTCCCGTGGAACCGCGCAACGAGAACCAGGCCCACTACCTGGAGCAGATTCAGACCAAGCCTCTGGTCTTCGGATTCGGGCCGGCTGGGACGGGGAAGACATTCTTGGCCGTGGCTGCGGCCGTCCGCATGCTTCGACAGGGGCTTGTGCGGCGACTGGTCATCACACGGCCTGTAGTCGAGGCGGGAGAGCACCTGGGCTTTCTGCCCGGAGACCTTCAGCAGAAGCTCAACCCCTACATGCGTCCGGTACACGACGCACTCTTTGAGCTGATCGAGCCCGATGTGTTTACGCGCCTCGAGGAGGCGGGTGTGATCGAGATCGCACCCTTGGCCTACATGCGTGGGCGCACCCTGGCGTCCTCGTTCGTCATTCTCGACGAGGCGCAGAACACCAGCACCTCCCAGATGAAGATGTTCTTGACGCGCATGGGTGATGGCTCCCACGTGTGTGTCACAGGAGATCCTTCCCAGAGCGACCTGCCGCACGGCCAAAAAGGTGGGCTGATGGATGCCATCGCGCGCCTGCGCAGCTTCGACACCGTGGGCGTGACCGAGTTCACGACCGACGACGTTGTTCGCCATCCGTTGGTGGCGCGCATTATCCGCGCCTATCAGGCGCCCTCCCGAGGCGAGCGGACCGATGAGGCCCCGGGGGGCGCCTTGTGAATTGGATTGAGTTGCTGCGTGCGCGCTTGAAGGGTGGGCACCACCTGCGACGGGTTTCTCCCGAGAAGGCGCGCCCGACAGAGTCCCGAACACAGCGGCCCAGTCTGGAACAGGTCGGCGAGAAGACCGTGCTGGCGGCCATGGCCACCCTGCTTGCCATGTTCCTTCTGGGACTGGGAGCCCTGGACCGACCCCGGGAGTGGTGCGCTCTGTCGGCGCTGCTGACCATGGGCTGCATGGGACTGGCGGCCTACCTGCGTGACTTCCGGCCGGCGGCCCTGCGCTCCATCCCGCGCCTGGTCGGCTTGTCCTCGGCGATCCTCCTGCCGTTGACGGTCTTGTTCCTCTCGGATCAGGCGTTGGATGGGATTGATCTGGCCTGGTTGCCCGTCTCCCTCGTGAGCCTGATCCTCGCCCTGGCCTGGGGGCGCGCCCTGGCTCTGGAAGGGGTTGTCGTGGCGGGAGCTCTGCTGGCGGCCTACCTGGCGTTGCACGATCGCCTGAAAGGCCCCGAGTTGAGTGGACTGGTCGTGGCCCTGGGAGGGGGCGTGATGGCAGCCCTGGTGGCCAAGAGCGTCAAGCGTCGCTCGGACCTGTTTCGCATCGGGGTGATGATCGGGTGTATTCAAGTTGCTCTCAGCACCGGCTTCATGTTGATGGGGCCCGAATCACCCGGGGCGGCGGACGTCGCAGACCTTGTGCGGTTGCTCCTCGTAGGTGTTGTGGTGGGGCTGCTTGTGTCCGGTTTGCTGCCCATGGTTGAAGCACTGCTGGACGTGACCACCGATATCAGCTTGCTGGAGCTGGGCAATACACACTCCTCGCCGCTGCTACGCAAACTCCTCATCGAGGCACCGGGCTCCTTTCACCACTCGTATGTCGTCGGGCTGCTCGCCGAAGGTGCAGCAGAGGCCATCAATGGCGACGCGCTTCTTGCACGTGTGGGCGCCCTCTATCACGACGTGGGAAAGCTCAACAAGCCCGAGTACTTCGCGGAGAACTCGCCTGCAGCGCGCGATCGGCACAAGAGTCTCGCCCCGGAGATGAGCATGTTGATCATCTCCGCTCACACTCGCGATGGCGTGGAGCTTGGCCGCTACTACGGCCTGCCCAATGCGGTGCTCGACTTCATGGTTGAACACCACGGCACAAGCTGCATCGAGTACTTCTACCAGCAGGCCGTTGCCCTGCGTGGGGAGGATCAGGTCAGCGAAGGCAACTTCCGGTACTCGGGCCGGCGCCCCCAGTCCAAGGAGACTGCCATCGTGATGATCGCCGATGCTGCGGAGGCGATTGCACGCCAGATGACCGATCCGAGCATCGGCCGCCTGCAAGAGATGGTTCATCGGGTCTCCATGAAGCGCCTGATGGACAGTCAGTTCTCGGAGTGTGCCCTGACCCTGGCAGAGCTGGACACCATCGAGCAGGCCATCGTGCAGGTGCTCTCCGCCATCCACCACACGCGACCCACTTTCGCCAAGGGCAAGCCCAATCCCCTGGACCTGTCCCGGTCCCCCCAGGGGGAGGCAGAAGACGGGGTTGTACCCGACCCGCCCAGCAAGCCGGGCAGGGTCCGGGCCAAGAAGGTCCGCGGCAGCAAGGCGCGTGGTGGGTCCCCGGATGGAGGCTCCGCGTGACCATCAGCGTCGCCTGGGACGTTGAGCCGCGACCCCTGGCCGATGTGGACATCCAGGCCGCAGCTCACGCCGCTGCGGTCCACGGTGGTCAGCCTGAGCTGGAGTTGGCCATCGTCCTGGTGGACGAGGAGTTCCTCTGTGACCTGCACCTGCGGTTTCTGGACGACCCCAGTTCCACCGATGTGATCACGTTTGATCTGGGCGAGGGGCCGGGCCCTGAGGGTGAGGTGTACGTAAGTGTGGACAGGGCACGTGAGGTGAGCACGGCGAGGGGCACATCACTGCGGAGGGAGCTGGCCCTGTATGTGGTGCATGGTGTGCTGCACCTGTGCGGATTCGATGACCAAACCGACCGCGATCGCACAGAAATGCGTGCTGCTGAGTGCGCTGTCCTGGGAACTCTGGGTTATGAGAATGAGTCTTCAGGGGAGCACGAGTGGAGCTAGAGTCCTCGGATTGGGAACAATCCACAGAAAAACTGACGGTGAATTGAGAAGCGTCCCCCCCCCGTCGCACCGCCCGTAGGGCATCGCAGATGGGTTGTTTTCCCATCTTTGCACCTGGCGCACGGCACAGTGCCCGTCTTGCGGGGCGGAGAACTGCACAAGAGCGTTGATCCCGTTGCGCGTGAACTTGTATTCACAACGCCGTTAAAGGAGTTCACCGCAAGTGCAGTGCTAGCAAGCCGGGTCGGCCGCATGCATTGCATAGGGGAAAGGGAGACCTCTTGGATAGCACTACCAAAACCAAAACAAAGAGCAAGCCTGCCAAGGCAGCGCCCAAGTCAACACGCAAGAGCCAGGCTTTGCGTGACGTCCAGGCCGCACACCACGTCGAACAGTTGTGGGCGGACTACCGCAAGGACCCGAGCGATGAGGCTCGCAACCGGCTCGTAGAGGTCTACCAGCCCCTGATCAACAGCATCGTGCGGCGGCAAGCGGCTCGGCTTCCGCGCACGGTGGATCGTGGGGACCTGGGGACAGCTGCGAACCTGGGGCTCATGTCCGCCATTGGCGGCTTTGATCCAGAGCGTGGCGTGCGCTTTGAGTCCTACTGTGAGTTGCGCGTCAAGGGTGCCGTGCTCGATGAGTTGCGGGCGCAGGATTGGCTACCGAGGCCCTGGCGCCAGCGGATGGAGTTGAAGAAGCGAACCATAGAGCGTCTCTCTGGCGAGCTGGGCCGGACACCCACCGATGACGAGGCCGCGACGGAAATGGGTCTCGAGCCGGAGGACTATCAGCAGTACTTCGGGCGAGGCCTGCCGTCAGCTCCCAGGGGATCCATGCCCTCGGATGATGGGGAGGACGACCTGAGCCAGGCCCTGGAGGTCTTTCCCGACAGGCAAGGACCGGCTCCCGACGAACACCTGATTCAGAGCGAGCTGCTTCAAATGGTCACGCAGCGCATGAATGACCAGGAGAGCCGTATCTTCTACCTCAAGTACTTCCAGTTCATGCCGATGCGTGAGATTGGTCAACTGACGGGGCTCTCCGAGTCTCGCGTCTGCAAGATCCATGCGCGTCTGATCGATCGTCTGCGCAACCGCTTCCGAGTGGATCAAGCTGAAGACTGAACCCTGCTTGGGTTCCGGTCGACCTTTCTGGACAAGAGAGAAGCCCGAGGGCAAGGCCCCCGGGCTCCGATTCCCGGCTGTCCACATGGATGGGACGTCGATCGCGGTGAGTCAGCCCGTGCTGGTACTCTCCCCCGTGCGATTGGCGACTCCTAGTGGACTCGCCGTACCGGGCAGCGCGACGGTCGGGTCGTCCCCACGTCCCAACCGCTGCGCGTCTCCTCCGAAGTGGGCCCGGCTGCTGCGTCCCCACACAGCAATAACGGCCCTCTCCTCCTTCAACATCCGCTCGGGGTCCCCACTCCGAACGGATGTGATCTTCTCGCCCTGCATGTCCTGGTACTTCTGCCCGATCAGGGGCAGACGATTCTTGGGGAGGGGCGTGCTCATGGGCTTGTTGGGACCTTGTCCCGGCCTCCGTACTGGAGGTGGCGGAGAGTACCTAGGAAATTGCATTGCGGCCAACGAAGAACGCTCCAGGGGCTGGGAAAGATGTTCCTTGTCAACCTAAGTGCTTCCCTGGTGGGGACTTAGGAGGTTCAATCTGGCCAGACTGGCCGAGGAGCCCATGCCGTAGCATGGAATTGCTTTCCGGCCATCCGGCTTCCTCGGCGTTCCATGCACTTCAGCCTCCCCCTCCTCGCCTGCTCGGCCCTGGCTCAGAGCCCCATACCCCCTCCGCAGGTCCAGCCATCGGCTGGCGGGGAACAGCACCAGGGGCCGCTGGTTCCCGATGAGCCCCCGGCTTTGGTGGTGTTGGTGGTATGCGACCAGTTGATTCCCGATCAGCTCGACCGCCTCGCACCATGGCTGGATGGGGGGCTTGCTCGCCTCTGGAACCAGGGGCGCTCCTATCGGAAGGCCAACCTGAGCTACTCCCTGACCGAGACGGGCCCGGGCCATGCGTCGGCGTCCACCGGGTGCCTCCCCAGTCGGCACGGGATAGTGGGGAATTCGTTCTATGACCGAAACCAGGGCAAGGCCATCTACTGCATGACGGACGCTAGTGTACGGGCCTTGACCTCCACCGGTCCGGCTGAGTCTGGTACCGGCAGTTCACCGCACTACATCACGGCGCACACTCTGGCCGAGACTCTCCTGACGGCAGACTCCGCCTCGCGCGTCTTCTCCGTCTCCATGAAGGACCGTTCAGCCATTTGTATGGCGGGACCCGCTCCGGCCTGGGCTGTCTGGTGGGACAAGACGAGGGGAGGCTTCATGAGCTCGACCCACTATGGTGGCGCGTTGCCGCCCTTCGTATTGGAGTGGAACACCTCCTGGCGTGAGCGGGCGAGCGACTGGGAGTGGACGCCGAGCTTCAAGGACGACCCGACGCCTCTGGGCACCGCCGTAGATGATCGCCCGGGCGAATCCCCCTACGGCGCGCATGGCATCCGATTTCCTTACCGCCTGCCGAAGCTGGATCCTGAGGTCCTCGCAGCTGCGGACCTTGAGGCTGCTGCGGCGCACCTGAAGAGCCTGGCTTCTGAGGTGTACGGCTATCCGCTTGGGGATCAGTTCACCCTTCAGGTCGCGGCGTCCGCCCTGGATGCTCTGGAGTTGGGCCAGGACAAGCACCCGGACCTTCTGGCCGTCTCCCTGTCCAGTTGCGATGCCATCGGCCATTCCTTCGGGCCCTACAGTTGGGAGGTGACCGACTCTCTGCTGCGCACGGATGACGCGCTTGGTGAGTTCCTTGACCTATTGGATGAGCGCGTGGGGCGTGGGCGCTGGGTGGGAGTGCTGACCGCGGATCATGGGGTCCTCGAATTGCCCGAGTCTCTGCAGGCCCGGGGCGTCGGAGCCAAACGGATCGATCGCGCGGAGAGGGGCGTCTATACGGGCGCCATCACGCGGGCGCTGGAGGCTGCTCACGGGGTGAAGTTCAAGCTGAAGTTCAATGGCCGAGGCTTCAGCATGGATCCCCTGGAGGTCACGGCGTCGGGCTTGGACGCTGCAATGCTCCGCCGCACCATGGCCGATGCCTGCTTGGATGCCCACTGGGTGGCTGCGGCGTACACGCTGGAGGAGTTGATGGGCGAAGAAGAACCATCGTCCGAGAGCGAGGTGCCCTGGTTGGAGTTGTACCGCGCCAGTTCCTACCCAGGCCGCTGCCTGGATGTCGTCCTGCGTCCCGATCCCTGGGTGCTCATGAGCTCGGGTCGGGGAACGAGCCACGGCAGCCCCTACGAGTACGACCGGCAAATTCCGTTGGCCTTCCTGGGCTCCGCATTCCCGGCCGGCTTCAGTTCCGCACCAGCGGACTCGAAGGACATCCTGCCGACTCTCCTACCGCTGCTGGGATTGGCTCCCCTGGGTCCCATTGATGGCAGGGATCTGCTGGCATCGCCTGTCCTCCCCGTACCTGCTGACCGCTAAGCCTCGAAGGTTGGCTTGCACCGGGTCGTGACGAGTTCCAACCCTGGCCACAAGCCGTCCGTGGGCAGGTATGGACGTGGCAAAAAGATGGAACCTGTGGACCTTCTGGGGCGTGGATGGCTCGGTCAACGAGGAGCTCAGCGGCACCTATCGAGACGGCGAGAAGATGGTCGGGTTTCCCTAGCCGGAAAAAGGGGGGGCTAGGAGCGCAGGGCTGCGTGGACGGCCAGAACCCCGTCCAACACTTCCTCAAACCCATCCAGCGGCAGCATGTTCGGCCCATCGGAGGGGGACGAGTCCGGGTCGGGGTGAACCTCGAAGAACAACCCGTGCACGTGTCCCGTTGCGACCGCCGCGCGGGCGAGGCCGGGCACCTTGCTCCGGTCGCCGCCCGTGGACTTCCCCCGCGCGCCCGGTTCCTGCACCGAATGGGTCGCGTCGAAGATGACGGGGTGCCCCGTGGCTGCGAGGGTCTCGAAGCCGGTCATGTCCACCACCAGGCGTCCGTAGCCGAAGCTGGTGCCGCGCTCGGTGAGCAGGACGTTGGGGTTTCCGCTGGCCGTGATCTTGTGAGCGGCGTTCTCCAGATCCCACGGCGCGAGAAACTGACCCTTCTTGACGTTGACGGCTCGGCCCGTGGCGGCGGCGGCCAGGAGCAGGTCGGTCTGGCGGCACAGGAACGCCGGGATCTGGAGAACGTCGGCCACTTCGCCCACGCTGGGGCACTGTTCAGGCAGGTGCACGTCCGTCAGCACGGGCACGTCGAGTTCGGAGCGGATGGAGGACAGCCACTCGAGCCCCTGCTCCATTCCCACACCGCGTCCGCCTTCAAGGCTCGAGCGATTGGCCTTGTCGAAGCTGGCCTTGAAGACGAAGGGCACATCGCGGCTCGCGAACAGGTCCCTCAGGGTGCCGGCTATCTGGAAGGCGAGGTCCTTGCTCTCCAGCACGCATGGGCCAGCGATGAAGAACAGGCCCGAGGCGCCCAGGCAGCGGCCACGAACTTCGACGGGGTGGGTGGTGGGGGTCATGGGATCAGGAGTCGGTGACACTGCGGCCGGACTTCGAACTCCACCGGCGTGTGGCCAGCGAAGTCCCCGTCGATCTGGACGGGCGTGGGGCGGTCGGCTTCGATCTGCACGCTGGAGGCACGGACCATCTTGCAGGATCCGCCCGGCAAGCGCCCCACCAAGGCGCGCATAGCATAGCCCAGGAGGGACAGGGTGTCCGCACGGGGGAACAGGATGACCTCGAACAGACCGTCGTCGAGCTTGTTTCCTGTGTTCAGCTTCACCACCCCACCGTAGCCGCGCACGTTGGAGACCAGCACCCAGGCCCAGGGCCCCGGCTTCTCCTCCCCGTCAATGCTCACGGTGAGCTTGGAGGGCCGAAAGCGCAGGAAGGTACGTAGCACGGATCGCACGTAGAACAGCTTGGTGATGGGGCCCCTGCGACGAGCCTCCACGTTTTCAACGATGGCTCCATCGAAGCCCACTCCCGTGACGAGGAAGCTGATCCCACCGTTGACCCGGGCCGTGTTCAGGCCGGTGCTGTTGCCTCTGGCGATGACTTGCACCAGGCCAGTGGCATCGCGCGGCAGGTGGACTTCCGTTCCCAGGACGTTGGCCGTTCCCAAGGGCAGGACCGCCACGGGAATCTCCGAGGGCAGGGTCTCCAGGATTTCGGCGAGGGTTCCATCCCCGCCCACCGAGACCACCAGGTCGACCTCCGGTTCCAGCTCTCCCACGCGCCGTGAGGCATCGCCACGGGCGCTGGTCTCGAAGACCTCGACCGCCATGGGCAATCCGCTCAGGCCATCCCGCAGGGCGGCGGCGGCCTTCCGGGCGCGGCCCCTGCCCGCGATAGGGTTGACCACGATCAGGGCGCGCTGGAAAGGCATCGGACACATGGGTGGGATGGTAGCCCATCGAGGTCGTACACTGGACCCGCTCATGAGTCCCAAAGAGATCCACCCCAATCCCTATCGCCTCCTGCCGTCCGTGGATGAGGCTCTGCGTAGCCCCGACGTGGCAGCCTGGTGCGCCGAGCTCGGCGGTGAACTGGTAGCCGATTTCCTCTCCGAGGAGCTGGACGCCTGGCGCTCGGAGATCCGCTCGGGGACCCTGACCACCGAGGCCCTGCAAGCCCGCCTGGCCTCTGACAGCCTCGGACGTGCCATTGGACGACGGGCTGCCCAGGAGAAAGGTCGTGGCGTGCAGCGTGCCATCAACGCCACGGGCGTCGTGCTTCACACGGGCCTCGGCCGCTCCCCCGTGCACCCCGAGGTTGCCGCAGCCATGGCCAAGGCGGCCGAGGCCTATTGCGTGCTGGAGGTCGATCGCTTCAGTGGCGAGCGCAACCAGCGGGACGATCGGCTGAGCACTCTGCTCCAGCGCCTCCTGGGCTGCGAGGCGGCCATAGCCGTCAACAACAACGCCGCCGCGGCATTTCTGACCATGCACACCTTCGCCCACGGTCGGGAGGCCATTGTCTCGCGCGGCGAGCTGGTGGAGATCGGCGGCTCGTTCCGCGTGCCCGACGTCATGCGTGCCGCCGGTGCGCGGCTGGTTGAAGTGGGGGCTACGAATCGCACGCGGCGTTCCGACTACGAGCGGGCCATGGGGCCCGAAACGGGGCTGCTCATGAAGGTGCACAGCAGCAACTTCAAGATGGTGGGCTTCATCGAGGAGGTTCCCATGCAGGAGCTGGCTGAGCTGGGTCGGGAACGGGACGTTCCGACGGCTTTCGATCTGGGCTCGGGTCGCATCGAAGCGCCCGGGGCGGCTGAACTCTCGATGCTGGGTGGGGAGACCCTGGTGCGCGACGCTGTGGCCAGCGGACTCGAGGTGGTTTCCTTCTCGGGCGACAAGCTCCTCGGCGGGCCGCAAGCGGGGATCCTGGTCGGCACCGCCGAACGTATCGCTGCCATGCGTTCCAATCCCCTGTATCGAGCCACGCGTCTGGACAAGACCACTCTGGCGGGGCTGGAGGCGACCCTGGGCCTGCTCCTCTCGGGCCGCGGGGATGAGATTCCGGCCCGGCGCATGTTGTTGGCCGAGGTCTCCGCCTTGAAAGAGGCCGCCGAGACCCTGGCCCAAACTCTGAACGCACTGCCAGAAATCGACGCCGAGGTGTGCGCGGGGGAGTCCGAGCCGGGCAGCGGCTCCGCCCCGGGTGAGTATCTGCCCACCCACGTGGTGCGCGTGAAATCCGACAAACGCTCTGTGGATGAGCTGGCGGCTGAATTGCGGGCGGGCGATCCACCCCTGTTCACCCGCATCCACGAAGGTGCCCTGGTGCTCGATCCACGCACACTCCTGCCCGGCGAGGGTGACGAGGTCCTGAGCGCCTTCCGGGACCTGCAATAGGACCGCGTGTGAACTCTTGCCGAGGGGCCGGGGATCGACTACACCCACTCCTGACATGAGTTCCGAACAAAAGCGCCTGACCGACTACGCCGCCTGCGCGGGGTGAGCCGCCAAGATGCCCATGGGGCAGCTCACGCAGGTGCTGCGTGAGGTCAATCCTGAGCATGACGAGCGTCTGCTCGTGGGCCCACAGACCGTGGACGACGCGGGAGTCGTGGCTCTCGAAGGACATCCGGATCTGGCCCTGGTGCAGACCGTGGACTTCTTCCCGCCCGTTCTCGACGACCCCTATCTCTACGGGGCAGTGGCCGCGGCCAACTCCCTGTCCGACGTGTACGCCATGGGAGGGTCGCCCCTCTCTGCCCTGAACCTGGCCGGTTTTCCCACGGAGTTCTCGCCCGAGTGGGTGCGGGAGATCTTTCGCGGTGGCTTCGACAAGGTTCGCGAAGCTGGTGCCGTGATAGCAGGCGGGCATACGGTGGTCAGCGCGGAGCCCCTGTTCGGCTTCGCGGTGACCGGCACTGTGGCCCGTGACAAGGTGACCTCCAACGCGGGCGCTCGTCCCGGAGATCAGCTGTATCTGACCAAGCCCCTGGGCATGGGCAGCATCACCACCGCTGGCAAGAAGCAGCGCATCGGTCCCGAAGAGGTCGCCTCCGCCGCCCTTGTCATGGCGACCCTCAACGGTGCCGCCGCCCAGGCGATGGTTGCCTCTCAGGTCACCACCTGCACGGATGTCACGGGGTTCGGGTTGGTGGGCCACGGTCACAACATCGCACAGGGCAGCGGCGTGACCCTGGAGTTCACTCTTCAAGCGCTACCGATCTTCAAGGGAGCCCACGCGTTGGCGACTGATGGCGTCGTCAGTGGGGGCTCTGCTCGGGGCAAGGCCAGCCTCGGAGATGACGTGCACGTGGCTTCCGGGGCGGACCAGGCCCTGGTGGACATCGTCTTTGACGCAGAGACCTCCGGCGGGCTTCTGATCGCGGTGCAGGCCGAGCACTCCTCCACCCTGGAGACCGAGCTCGCGGCCCGCGATGTGCCCGTACACCGGGTCGGGCAGGTCTTGGACAAGGGTGACCACTCCATCGTCTTGAGCTAGGCTGCGCGTGGCGTATCCTGCGCTTGGCCGCTCGTACCCTTCCCGCTGTTCTCCCCAGTCATGAACACCTCCGTGCCCCGTTCACTGTTCGCCGTGCCGCTGCTGCTCCTTGGTGGCTGCCAGTCCACCTCCAAGGTGAACTCAGGGTGGTGGCAGGAGACTGCCGCGGACCTGGGGACCAAGCTCGGCGGCTGCACCCTGGGGGACCTGGACGCAGCGCACCCCGGCCAGGAGATCGGTGTCGTGGCAGGAGACGGCAGGGTCTATTGCCTGCGTCGCGAGAGCCGTGGCTGGGCCCAGGAGGAAGTGGTGCACCTGCCGGGTGAGCAGATCCAGTGCCTGGCCTGTGACCTCTTTCCGAACCTACCCGGTGACGAGCTCGTCACCGTTGGCGTGGCGGTGGGTTCCGAAGGGGATGGAGGAGCCGGCGTGGCTTGGGTGCACTGGAAGGAGGACGGCCAGTGGCACAGCGAGCGGGCACTCACGGATACGGCGTTGTTTCATGCGGTGGCCTTCGGTGACGTGGACCCACGGCATGCCGGAAGTGAGCTGATTCTGGCCGGCTTCTCGGGGCGCGTGCACGTCCTGCGCAAGGGGGAGGGCGAGCTTGTCTCCGAGTCTTTCGGCCCTCTCCCGGGTAACGCCAAGGGAGCGGCCATTGGTCTTGGCGGTGTGGTCCTGGCTTGTGACGACGGCTCTCTGTGTGCCATGCGCCGAGCGGAGTCGGGCTGGCAGCTTGAGATCCTGGAGCGCTTCCCCACGGCCCTGGCGCGTGTGAGTGCGCGAAGGGACCGCGCCCTCGTCTCCGCCAACGATGGTCGCTTGCGCCTGATCGATGCAGCCGGGGTGCAGGCCATTCCTGTGTCCTCAGAGGCTCTACGCGGTGCCGTCTTCGGGGACTTCGACCCCCTTCTTCCCGGAGAGGAGTTGGCTACCGCGGGCTACGACGGTCTCGTGCGCGTACTCGGTCTGCGCGACGCCCTGGAGGACGATCCCAGTCGCGGGATCCGGAGCGGAGATCGCGTCGTGCAGGAAGTCCAGGTGGGCCGCGACGACGACCGTCTGCACCACCTCGCAAGTGGATCTCTTGCAGGACTCGGCAGGTGTCTGGTGGCCTGTGGCTACTCGGGCCGGGTTTTCGTCATATCGCGCCTGGACTAGAGACCATGACCGGCCTTAGCACCCGGGGCCCGTGGGAAGAGTCGGACGCACAAGCACTCGATTCAGGGGCGCGTCCGAATGGGGGATCGGGACCTGCGGGAGCCCCTCCGCCCTGGATCCTCGGTCACAGGGGCGTTCCGCATGAAGCTCCTGAGAACACGCTGGCTGGCATGCGGCGTGCCCTCGAGCTGGGATTGGACGGGTTCGAGTACGACCTGCGCGCCTGCGCGAGCGGCGAGGCCGTGTTGATGCACGATGAGACCCTCTCCCGCACCACCAACAGCCACGCGCTTCTCTCCAAGGTCCAGCTGCCCGAGCTCTTTGGCGTGGATGCCGGCAGCTGGTTCGGCAAGCGGTACGTGGGGGAGCCCGTCCCTCTCTTCGATGAGGCCCTGGAACTGGGTACCGATCACCCCGGCTCTGCGCCCATGCACATGATTGAGCTCAAGGAGACCGGACTCGTCGAGGGCGTCCTCGAAAAGTTGGAAGAGGTTCACCCGCGACCCGAGGTGCGAGTGGCCTCCTTCCTACCTGACGTGGTCATCGAGGCCCAGCGGGCCGGGCTACCGGCCATGCTCCTCGCGGACAGGGCCAGCGATGACGACCGCCGCCTCTGTCGGCGCGAGGGGATCGCAGCCTACGGAGTAGGTCCCGGAGGTTGGGCGAGCCTGGATTCCGGAGAGGATTCTGACGAGGCCTGGGCCGGGTGTGAGCGCTGGAGTTGGTCCCTGGATGAGCCCGATGAGATCCTGCGCGCCTGCCGCCTGCCCCTGGCGGGATTCAACACCAACCAGCCCCAGCGCGCCCTGGCCATCCGCGCTCTGGCGCGCTGGGCACCTGAGGACAGCGGGCCCTATCCACTGGTCTGTCCCGAGCTGATCGTGGAGCCCGAAGCCCTGCATGAGGAGATCCGCCTTCGAGGGGAGTGGTACGGCGAATGGTCCGCGCGCTTGGGCCTGCGTAACCCGTTTCCCTTCGGGGTCCAGGTCCGTTGCTCCCTGTTCTTCCCCAGCGGTGCCTTCCAATCCGAGGGCCTGCCGCGGGTGATTGAGCTGCAGCCGGAGGAGGAGCGTCACCTGGACGTGCAGCTCAAGGGCGGTGCGCGCTCTCCGGGACCCGATCCCCTCCTGGGAGCCCTGTTCCGGGCACGGTCGCCCCTGCCGGAGGGCACCGCTCTCCCCACAGCCGGGCTCTTGTTGGATGCTCCACTCGTACGGCGACGCGTGGCGGTGGCGGATCCTCTCGCGCGGCGACTCAACCTCCTGCGGGAAGGTGCCGGCGAGCGGGCGGCCAGCATCACTCTGCGCCGCACGGGGCGTGGCGTCCGCTTGACCGTCGAACATCCGGGAGACCTTCAAGAGGGCCACCTGATCGCCAGCTTGGACGGCCACACAGAGCGTGGGGGGCGGACCTTGGACCTGCTTCTCCCAGAGCACTTTGATCAGGACCCACAGGGCTCCCTGTTCACCTGCGGGATCGAGGGCGTGCGGGAGGGTAGGCCACACCTGTTGCGCTGGGCTGGCGGTCTGCCCGGCGGAGTGGGCCACGGAGCGCCAGGCCGCCTCGTACCTGTGTCCCCTCCGCGTTGACCGCGCGCCCATGCGGTGGGCTATACTCCCATCCCTCAGGTGGGAGTGGATCGGTGCTGGTGTGCCGCCCGGTCTTCAAAGCCGGTAGGGCCTCGTGAACAGCGGGGCCGGTGGGTTCGATTCCCATGCACTCCCGCCACACCCTTCATCCTCCTCCGCACAGTCCCACGAGCCTCTCCCACCGCTTGACCCGGACCCCAGAGATCACACTGCGCGAGTACCAACCCGCAGATGGGGAGGCCATTCTCGCGGCCTTCAACCGCATCTTCGCGGAGGTCCAGGAGGGTTTCAGTCCCCGCTCCCTGGCCGAGTGGCGTTGGCGATTCGTGGACAACCCGGCCGGTGGGCGGGCGAGCCTGGCCCTGGATGAGCAGGGCCGTGTCCTGGCCCAATACGCTGGACTGGGTGTACGCCTGCTCCTGGAGGGGGAAGAGGTTCTCATCAGCCAGTCCGTGGATTCCTTCTGCGACCCGGCCGTGCGTGGGGGGCTGGCCCGGGCGGGTTTGTTTGTGCAGGCAGGCCGTCCCTACGCCGAGCGGCATGGCTTTGACGGGGAGGGCGAGGATCGCCTGATGTACGGCTTGCCGGTGCCGGCCGCCTGGCGCGTGGGGCGCGACCAGCTGCAGTACTCCATGCTCTCTCCTCTCTGGCGGCTTGAGGGGAGCGCGGTCACCTTCGAGGGGCTCGAGCCCGAGTCCGACCTGTGCGTGGAGGCTGGTGACTCGGTTCCCGATGGCGTGGATGCCTTGTTTGATACCGCGGCGGCGGGTCAATCCGCACGGATGATCAAGGACCGTCGGCACCTTGCCTGGCGCTACGACGCTCGGCCGGAGGGGAACTACCTTTGGCTGCAGGTGCGTCGCAAGCAGGAGCTGGTGGGTTGGATGGTGCTGGCACCCGGTACCGTGGAGGGCCGGCAGGCGCTCTGGATCATGGACTCACTGGTGGGGCATGGGGACGATGGAGCTCGACGGGCTCTCATGGCTGCCGCTGGTCAGCAGGCGCGGGGCCGGGGCCTGGACACCTTGGCCAGCATTGCCACGGACGCCTGCCGCGACTGGGATGCCCTGCAGCAGCTGGGGCTACGCGTTGTGCACAGCGGCTACTCCTTCGCGGGTCGCTCCTACATGCCCCGACGCCCCGTGGCCTGGTGGGCCGAGCACCTCTCCCTGGCCCTGGGGGACACCGACCTGCTATGAGCGCCCCTCTGGAAATCCGCCCTCTTGAGGAGGGCGACGAAGAGAGCTTGCTGGCCACCTTTGAGGCCGCCTTCGGACGCAGCCTGTCCCTGGAGACCTGGCGCTGGGCCTTCCGGCGGAACCCGGCGGGAACCCAGGTTCAGGTGGCTCTACGTGGGGATCAGGTGGTGGCTCAGTATGCCGCCCTGCCCTATCGCGTCTGGATGGACGGTCAGGAGCGGGTCTTCTCCCAGGTGGTGGATTCCATGGTGCATCCCGACGAGCGCGGTGGCCTGGGCCGCCAGGGGACCTTCGCCCGCACGGCTCAGGCCTTCTTCGAAACCCATGCGCTGGGTGGGGCGGGCGGCGGAACGGTCTCCATGTTCTATGGATGGCCGGTTCCCGCCAATCGGCGCATCGGCGAGCGGCTGTTGGGTTATGAACGCTGTGGTCAGCAGCACGCTCTGGTGCGCGTGGTGGAAGCGGACAGGACCTCGGAGTCCGAGTCCCTTGCGACTCTTGACGTGGTCCAACTCTCCAGTCTTGACGAGCAGGCCCTCTGGCTTTGGGAGCGCTGTGCCCCCGAGCTGGGAGCGAGCACCGTGCGCGATGGTGCCTGGCTCTCCTGGCGCTACCTGCGCCATCCGGAGCACGCCTACACCTGTCTGGGGGTGCGCGATTCGGAGGAGATCCTGCGCGGGCTCGCTGTGGGCCGGGCGGTCGACCAGGACGGCAAGCGTGTGGCGCTGATGGCGGATTGGCTCGTGCCCAGCGCGGAGCCCGAAGTGGCGCAGCGAATACTCGCGGCCTTTGAAGTCCAAGCCCGTGAGTGGGCCTGCGAGGCGATTGCGTTGTGGATGCCGCCAGCCAGCCCCTGGTTCGCCTGGTTCCAGGCGCAGGGCTTCGCCCTGCGACCCACGCCCTGGCAGCGCGTGGTGCGCTCCTTCGATCGGCGCGTCGATATGGAGGTTGTCCAGGGGGGATGGTGGTACCAGTTGGGTGACAGCGATCTGGTGTAGTCCGCGCTCGGACCCTGCTAGACTCTCGTCCCATGGCACACAAACGACGCTACTGGCTGCTCAAGTCCGAACCGGGAGCCTTCTCTTTTGAGGACCTTCTCGCCTCCCCGAAGAAGACCACTCTCTGGGACGGGGTGCGCAACTATCAGGCTCGCAACATGCTGCGGGACGACCTGCAGCCCGGGGACGGCGTTCTCTTCTACCACTCCAACGCCAAACCCCCGGGAGTGGCGGGTGTGGCGGAGGTGGTGCGTGCCGGATACCCCGATCCCACTCAATTCGATCCCGGTGATGGGCACTTTGATCCCAAGTCCGACCCCGAGAACCCGCGCTGGTTCGTGGTGGACGTGCGTGCGCGGGGGGCCTTTGAGGAATTGCTCCCCCTGGAGACCCTGAAGGGCGTTTCCAAGCTGGAGAATATGGCCCTGTTGCAACGCGGTCAGCGCCTCTCCGTGCAGCCGGTCAGCCCGGCGGAGTGGCGTGAAGTGCTCCGTTTGGGGGGCCGTGGGGACCTGGGCTAGCGACGGGGATCGGGTCCGGAGGGGGTTTGGGGAGGCCTGGGAGGGGATTCTGTCCTCCTTGCACGTAGAACTCCATAAACCATTTCAAGGCAATGGTTTACGTCGACAAGATGGGGCGTATCGCACCACTTGGCACCCCGTTCAGATCCCTCAGGAGGGGGTTCTTTCTTGATCCCTGAGGGATTAATTGGTTTCTAGCAGGGGTGAGCGGGCGCCAAATGGCCCCCACAGACCCACGCCGGTGAAGATCCCGGTGATTTCAACGACCCCTTACCCCCATCCAGCCATGAGCAGCAACTTCGACCAGCTTGTCGAGACCGTGTCCAACACCCGTGCAGACGTTGAGAAGGCCGAAGAAGGTAACAAGGCCGCCACCGCCCGCGTCCGCAAGCAGATGCAAGCCATCAAGAACCTGGCCCAGGACCTCCGCAAGGAGATGCTTGAGCTTCGGGACTCCGGCGGCGCGCAGTCGCAAGGCTGAGGCCTAGACCCGGCGTTGGGCGCCTGCTGGCCTGACCCGCCCTGCCACGGCTTTTCTCGGCCCCATCAGGCTGAGCGGCATCTTTACACACCCCTGTGGCCATGTGGCCCGCAGGGGTGTTCTCTTGTTCAGGGAGCGGGGGGGGCCAAGGAGGGCACCTCCAGGGCCTGCCCGGGCTCGCACTCCATGGACCACCAGTGGACTACGTCGGCGCGTTCGATCTCCCGGTAGAGGTGTGGGAAGCTCTCGCCCCCCCTGGAGGGCTCCCAATCCACTTCTGGTCCGACCCGGTCCGCATCGAGCTCCAGTAGGCACAGGGCCTGGCTCCCTTCGAAGTGTGTATCGAGGGTCCCTGGGAGCTGGTGCTGTTCACTGAGATGCACGAATCCCTCTTCCTCAAGGGACTGTGGGCGTAGAGGAGCGGGTGCTGGGGGTTGTGTATCAAGCAGTGCGTGCGCGGCATCCGGACCACAGAGGTGAAACAGACGTTGGCGGCCCAAAACCCGCAGCGGGGCTGTTCCCTCGGGGAGTAGGCCTGCTTGCACACCATGCTCGACCATGGCCGCCAGCGCTCGGTGACCCATTCGACCCAGGTCCCGGGTCCACGGATTCACATACAGGTCCACGTGGGCCATCAAGACCTCGTCGGAGAGCTCTTGGGCATGGTGACGCATGCTGGGCAGGGTCGCCTCGGGTTGGGCGTGGGCCCAGTCGAGAGAGGCGCGGATGGCGGCCTGTAGCAGCCGCAGGGTGTCTTGCCCAAGCTGGGGACGCGCGAAGATCCCGCCCAGGGGCAAGGCGGTTCCCGCCCGACGCTCCCAGTGTTGACCCAGGTCGGCCACCAGGTGCAGCCCGTGGTCCGCATAGGTGAAGCGCCCCTCATGAATGCACACGCCGAAGGGGGCCCGCCCCGCTTCCAGGTCGGGCATGATGGCGGAGAACACACGCTGTTCGGCTCGGGCCTCGGGGTAATAGAGGCGCTGCAGGAAGGAGGCCGTGGTGTATTGCCCGGGGCACAGCACCGTGTCCCCTGCTTCTGGCTCCCGGTCGGCGTCCGTGCTGAGGAGCAGTGGACCGTTCCCGAACCCCAGAGCGCTGCCACTTGGAAGGACTCCCAACTCCCCTTCCGAGAGCAACGCCGCGTGGAAGCTCCCCTTGGCCGCATCGAATTCACCGGCGGCGAGACGCACGTTCAGGGCTTCCACGTCCAGCAGCTCGAACTCGAATTCGAGGCCCGGAGCCTGAACCTCCCCGGTGAGCAGGGCGTGGAAGGTGAAGGTGTCGTTGGGGCACGTGGAGAGGCCCAGGTGAATGCGGCGCGTCATGGATCGGGGCCCCGGTTCAGAGTCCTTCTCGCGCCAGAGCCAGGGCGTTGGTCAGGGCTTCATCCAGCTGCCATTCGCCCTTGTCCCGGACGCCGGCTGCATTGGAGATGCCGCGGACTACCGTCAGGGGAACCCGGGCGAGGTGGCAGGCGAGTGCTACGCCGAAGGCCTCCATGTCTTCTGCTCGCGCCTCGGGGAAGCGTGTCCGTCGGCGTTCGGCCTGGGGCTCGTCGCCCGCGGCGGAGCAGACGGTCAGCAGGAGTCCGGCGTCGCCTCCTTCAAGGGGTAGGCGATCATGCACCGCTTCTCCCTGTTCGGTCCACTGGGGCAGGCCCAGGTCCGCGGGGCCCAGGATCTGGTCACCCTCTCCCGCGCCGATGCCGTCGATGGCGACAGAGTCAAAGCGCCAGGCCGTGCCGACCGGATGGGTCTGTGGTGCATGCGTCCCCGCGCAGCCGATGAGCAGCACGCGTGCCGGTTGCAGCCGTGCCAGCAGCTCGGCAGTGCGCGCCGCCGCTGCGACGGGACCGAATCCGCACAGGTGTGTCCACCCGGGTTTCCCAACCGGATCGCCAAGAGACTCCAGGCGATCGCGCTCCAAGGGCGTGGGGATCAGGACCAGGGTCGGGGTCTCTTTGTTGGAGCGCGGGCTCATGGGCCAGATCATCTGGGAGTGGCGGCGGGCCCGCAAGGCGGGAGGGGGCCAGTGGTGAGGATGGGCGGGGAGGGCGCATCCATGACCCACCCCCCCCAGGCACCCCTACGGGCGGGGGGGGGGCCGATTTTTCTCGATCCGGGATCCACTGAGGGATTCTGGAGGGGGGGGGCGCTATCCTCCCGCGCCATGGCCCAACCCCTTCAATCGCGAAACGCCCGGCGCGGTGTCTTTCCCTGGCGGACCACTGTGGTCGCCTTGGGTTTGGTGCTGTGGTTGCGTGGCGACGGCACGGGGGACCTGGTCGAAGGGGCTACAACGACCCAACTGTCGTGGCCCAAGGGTGCGGCACCCGGAGCCGGAGAACGGGCGAAGGCCAAGACGCCGAGCTCGGGTTCTTCCTCCAGCAGCCAGACGCCAATCGTGGATCCGATACAGAGCGGGCGCGGTTCAGGTTCTGGCGCGAGCCCCAGTGTCCCATCCCCCCGCTGAGGGGCGGCTTGGTGGGGGGGTGCCTGGAGACCCGTACAAGGGAGTCGGTCTGGGATTGGTGCTGAAGGTGTCTGGGGGCTAGGGTTGCTGGCCCGTCTCCCCCCTCCTGCCCAGATCCCATGGACGCTTCACCCTCTCCCACCCCTCCCGGCAACACGCGCGAGTTGACCGTGCGTGTGGTCATCCTCGGCATCCTGCTCTCCATCGTGATGGGGGCGGCCAACGTATACGGGGGCCTGAAGGCGGGCATGACCGTCTCGGCTTCGATCCCGGCGGCGGTCATGGCCATGCTGGTCTTCCGAATTTCCCCCCGGACCGACTGCCTCCCTAGCCTCTAGGTCGACCCTAGCGCCCCTTCCACTTCAATCTGACCCTCATGAAGTCTGATCACAAGGCCATCGCCTTCGGCCTCCTCGTCACCGCGCTCCTCTCGAGCACGATGGTCGTCGCCGGCCTCAAAGCCGGCATCACCCCCGGGGTGAGCCCCCTCGTCATCCTCTGCGCCTGGGGCGCCTTCGCGGCCGCCTCTCGCGGCGCGGGAGGGAAACGCTTCCTGAACATCGCCCAGGTGGCGGGATCGGCCGGCATGGCGGTCGTGGCTGGGGTGATCTTCCCCGCGCCGCTCTTGCAGCACCTGCACCTCTCACGCGCAGAAGAAGCCTTAAAGGAGCTCGGCGTCGCGGGTGATCTGCGCGCGATGCCCTGGCAAGATGCGAAGGCGCTCCTCGCCGAGCACGGCCTCTCCATTCCTGCGGTCGACATCCCGACGATGATGATCGTCTGCCTCGCCGGCGCCCTCATCGGCTACGGCTTCGTCGGCCTCGCGA
>PBIX01000054.1 GCA_002720975.1 Planctomycetota bacterium
GCAGGCTCAGGGCCTCGGCAGCGCGGTGCTTGGACCAGGTCAGGTGGATGCTGGGCTCCCAGTCGCCCGGGTCGTCCTTCTCCGCCGGGGTGCCGGCGCGTAGGACGCGCACCAGGAACGGCACGACCCGCACCCTCCAGTTCATCTATCGCGACTCCCTGAATAATCAGAACCCCTACGTCTCCAACGCCCTGTCCACCACGTTCCAGTAAGCGGGACGCTGGCTGATCACCCAGGAAACCCCCTCCCGCAGCCCAGCGTTGCGGCTTTGGGGGGAGGTGCGATGATGGGGTAGCCGAAAACACGGTAATCCCTGTTTCAATTGTAGTTTGTGGTGCTACGGATCATCGGTGGGCATGTGCCTGCTCTTTTCCTACCCCGATAACGGTTCTCAGCATGAAGATTTCTCGCTCCGCTGTTGGCTTCGCTCTGTTCGGTGTCCTGACCTCCTCGCTGATGGCCCAGGGGTCGATCGCCTCCTGGGGATCTGACGGGTTCGGCCAGGTCACGGACACCCCGCCGGGAACGGGGTTCGTCCAGGTGGCCGGGGGGGGGGACCATTCGCTGGCGCTGCGCGCCGACGGGTCGATCGTCTCCTGGGGAAACGACATATGGGGTCAGGTCTCGAACACCCCACCCGGAACGGGGTTCGTCAAGGTGGCCGGGGGGGTGGTCCACTCACTGGCGCTACGCGCCGACGGGTCGATCGCCTCCTGGGGGTACGACCTGTACGGTCAGGTCACGGACACCCCACCCGGTACGGGGTTCGTCCAGGTGGCCGGGGGAGGGCACCACTCGTTGGCCCTGCGCGCCGACGGGTCAATCGCATCCTGGGGATGGGACGAGTGGAACCAGGTCTCGAACACTCCACCGGGAACGGGGTTCGTTCAGGTGGCCGGGGGGGCCGCTCACTCGCTGGCGCTGCGCGCCGACGGGTCGATCGTCTCCTGGGGATATGACGACCAGGGCCAGGTCTCGGGCACCCCACCCGGAACGGGGTTCCTCCAGGTGGCCGGAGGTGTAATCCACTCGCTGGCGCTGCGCGCCGATGGGTCGATCGTCTCCTGGGGAGATGACAGCCAGGGCCAGGTCTCGAACACCCCACCCGGAACGGGGTTCCTCCAATTGGCCGGGGGCAAGTGGCACTCACTGGCGCTGCGCGCCGACGGGTCGATCGCCTCCTGGGGAGACGACTTTGCCAACCAGGTCACGGACACACCACCCGGAACGGGGTTCGTCCAGGTGGCCGGGGGGGGGCTGCACTCTCTGGCGCTGGTGGGCGGGGGCAATTGCAACGTCGTCTTCTGTGACACGGACGCGGACAACCTGGGCGATGTCACCCTGAGCACTTGTGACTGCTCGGGTGGTTCCATCATGCTCAGCCTGAGCACGCCCTTCAGCAAGCAGTTCACCTACCCGCTCGTGGGTCTGGGCACCACGGCCGTGAGCCCGACCGGTGTGTCCGAACTATGCCTGGCCGGCTCAACAATCGGCCGCTACAACAAGGACGCTGGCGCCATCAGCGCCGCGGGCACCTTCAGTATCGACCTGTTGAACGCATCCTCCGCCCCCGGCGGCGGCGTGCCCACCATCGGTGGTGCGCTGTGCAACGGCAACACCTGGCGCTTCCAGTACTGGCACCGTGACGGCATGAACCCCTCGCGGTTCTCGAAGGGAATCTCGGGCCTGATCAACTGATCTCTGGGTCGGGCACCCGGGGGATGCGCAGGCAGGGTCTCAACCCAGCAGCCGTTCCAGCCTGTCGGCCTCGTCCATCTGGTGCTGCCAGGAGCCGTCGGGGCGGAACTCGCAGGGGACCCCGGCGCGCAGGCTCAGGGCCTCGGCGGCGCGGTGCTTGGACCAGGTCAGGTGGATGCTGGGCTCCCAGTCGCCCGGGTCGTCTTTCTCGGCTGGGGTGCCGGCGCGTAGGACGCGCACCAGGAACGGAACCACCGAGTCGACCCCGGCGCCCAGGGCGGCACGCGCACACTCCACGCGTACCTCAAGATCGGGGTGGGGGCTGGGGCCGCTGGCGAGTTGGGCGAGGCGCTTTGCAAGCGCTGCATCGCTCGGACACGCGCGGCCCAGGGCAGAGGCGGCCACCACGTCCCCCGCGTCATGGGCGCGGCTCGGAGCGGGCACGCGCCGTTCGAGTCGAGCGAGCAGGGCGCGACGCGCGTTGGCGGCGTCACTCTGACCCAAGAGTACCGCTGCGCGCAGGGCGACCTCGCCCGCATGATCGAGGCCCGTGCTCAACGCGTTGAGGCTCGCAGCGGACCAGGCCCATGTTCCGGGCTGCTCCTGCAACCCCTGCACCAGGGACTCGAAGCGCAGGGTGCTGGAATAGGACCAATCGCCGGGCAGGTCCGGTGCCCGGGACGAAGAGGTGAGGCCACAGGCACCCAGTAGCAGGGCGGCCGCGAGGCTACCGATGCTCCGGAGTCGGGAGGGGGCGCACGAAGTCACGCCCGCAGTCTAGCGACCGGGGCGCACCGGCACCCTTGTCTATCGGGGAACGAACGAACGCAGGCCAGCCCCGTCCGAGATCCAGAGGCGTCCCTCGGGGGCATCCACGGAGGGCTGCTCCCAGGCCACGTACTCCCAGGAACCTTTGAGCAGGACCGTGTCGGCGGTATCTTCCGCACTCCCGTGCCAGTGCACGAAGTAGGCCCCGGCCTTCAGGACCACCGAGTGCTTGCCCTCGGCATCCGGGAACCGCGTGCGCTCGGGGGCCTCCCGGCGGCGGTAGACGTGCAGGCCACGCTCCCCGCCGAAGCGCTGGGAGTCGTGGTTCAGACCCTCGTCATCCACGTCGGTGAGCACCCTGGGCGTGAGCTCGTGGGTCCAACCCAGGCCGCGACCATCGGCCAGGCGCACGCTGATGCAGTCCGGGCTGGGGGCGGGGCCCGAGATGGGCGCGGAGCCCAGGTCGAGGGGACCCTCGGTGGCGCCGTCCTCGGCGTTCAGGATCCAGACGCGGCCGCCCTCGCTGACGAGCAGCATGTGGCCGGGGCGATGGGGCAGGAAGACCGGCGCGCGGGCGATGCCGGAGAGAGTCTCCAGACTCTGCTCCCAGAGCACCTTGCCGTGAGCGTCCAGACAGGCGATGTGTCCATCCCGGTCGGTGACCACGCGGTTGGCGTTGACCTCCACGGGCAGGGCGTCCACACGCGCTTCCCGTTGCCAGGCGTGGACAGGGATGCGGGAGAGAACCACCAGCTGGTCACCCGGCCGCTTGACCTGGATTGCACGTGGCTCGTAGCCGGGGTGGGTGATCTCGAGGTGGACCTCTTCGTCGAGGGCGGATTCCAGCTGCACCGGGTGCGCACCGAGGGACTTGCCCTCGCGTGTGATGGCGGCATCCGAGGGAAGGGTCTGCACGGTCCAGGGCAGCTCGAACAGGCGCAGGTCGTCGCCGACTTCGTCGAGGAGCTCCAGGGCCAGACCGTGCTGGCCCTGTCGTGCCAGCTCCCGGGCCTCGTCCAGCCCATCGCGCTGCATGGTGAGCTTGGCCAGACGATCGGCCAGGGCCAGCTCGAGGTCGCCGCTGGGGTCGATGCGCAGGATGTCGCCGTACAGCTCGAGGGCGCGGTGGAAAGAGCCCTTCTTGGCCAGGGCCTCGGCCTGACGCATCCAGGTCTCCTGGCGCGCCAGGTTCTCGACACGGCGCTTCTCGAGGGTGAGGATCGCGCGCGTCTCCTGCCTGGCCTCGAACAGCTCGGTCGGTTCGGCGAGGGCACTGACCCAGACCTGACGCTCGGCCGTGGAGAGCCCGCTGGACTCCAGCTTGGACGCAATGGCGGCCAGCTGCTGACCCACCCGCTCCTCATCTTCGATCTGCTGGGCATGGTCCGCTTCGGGCTCGCCGCCGCGCTTCAGGTTCGCAACCAGGCGCTGCACGAGGGCCTGACGCAGATCTCCCACGTCGGGGAAGCTGCGTGAGACCCGGCGTACCTTGGGTGGCGACGGGAGCTGCCAGATCTGCTCCAGAGCCTGGACAGGGTCACCCAGGGTGGCCTGGTGCTGAACACCCTCATAGGCCTGCAGCCAATCGGCGCGCATCTGAGTGTCGAGGCGCAGCTCCTCTGCCCGCAGCTCGTCGCGCAAGCTCTGCACGTCGGCTCCATCGTCTTGCGCGAAGTCGTCGGCCAGCTGGGCGAGGGCCTGGGTGGGGGAGGCGGAGAGAGACTGGACCTGCTGCAGCCGTTCGGCTCGGTCCTGCTTGCCACGCACCCGAACCAGGGCGGTGCCGGCCATGAGCAGGGCGATGGCCAAGAGGGCCATGAGGGGGCGCCCGGTCAGGAGCGGGTGTAGATCCAGACCGCGGATGCCCGCCGCCCGACGCGCTTGCGCCAGGGCCTGACGTACTTCCCGGTTGCGGCCGCCGTGGTCGAGCAGAAGGCGCAGGGGCGCGATGGCCTCACCCGCACGGTCCGCTTCGATCAGCTGATGGGTCGCGCCCAGAATCCACGGGGTGGCCTCCTCGGGTCGGCCGGCGACGGCCAGACCTATGCCCAGCTCCAGGTGCTTCTCAAGCGGCAGGTCGCCTACGGAACCCATGTGGCGTGTGGTCAGGTTCAGGAGCGGCAGGGCGCGTCGTGGCGTGCCCCGGGACTGAAAGAGGCGCGCCAGGGTCAGCCATTCCTGGATGGGAGCAGGTGCTTCGGAACAGATGGCGTCGCGCTCGAGCATCTGGGTGGCTGCACGGTGGGGGTGGACGCTGTGCAGGAGAGCGATGGGGTCGAGGTGATCGATCTCCACGATCGCGGACCACTGCTGGTCAGCAAGGATCGGGTCGGCGTGGATCGCGTGCAGGCGTCGCAGCAGCGTGCGGCGAGCCGACGCCGGCATCGGACGCACGAGGGACAGCAAGCCCCCGGCCAGACGTTGCGCCGCGACGGCCGGCATGGGACCCGGCGTGCCTTCGCGTGCCCAGGTCTGCAGGCGCCTGCTGGCACGGCTGGTCTGGCCCGCGTTCAGGCAGGCCTGGGCCAGGTCCAGGTATGCGTCGCCGCGGTGGACTCCGAGAGCACCGAGGCGCACACCCCGGGCCATGCAGGAGCGGGCACGGCGCTGGGGCCAGCCCAGGCGATCGGCGATCTCCTGCAGGGTGCGTCGGCCCGTTACGGCCGACAGGAACTCAGCGGGCAGCTCCTGCGCCGCACGGCCTTCGGGGTCGGCATCGAGGGCGTAGCCCACGGTGTCCTCACCCAACTCGTCACAGGCGCTCTCCTGCTTGCACTCGTCCTGCACGCGGGCGTATTCGAGGAGCAGATGTTCCACGTCGTAGGGATGTTCGGGGCCGTCCGTGTCCTCAGAGGGCTCAAAACAAAAGCGCACCTCGCTTCCATCCATCAGGGCATAGCACTGCTCGAGGCGTCGGCCGAAGGCCACGGTCTCCATGTGCAACCCGCCGGCCTGGCTGTCGCCCTCGTCCGCCCAGGCATCCTGGGCGGCCCTGCGCCAGCGCTCGCTGTCCTCGCCCTCGGGGGGCAGGAGCTGAACCCGCCCCTGCAGGAAGCTGAAGACCAGACTCTGTCCCTTGTGGACGGTCAGGGTCAGGCGGCCGGTCCGACTGCCGCCGGCCAGGCCCTGCAATAGCTCGGCCAGGCCGATTCCTCGTACGTCTCCATGAAAGCTCATCTGGGGTTCTCCCGGGGGACCCGTGGGGAGCGGCGGAAATTGCCTGTGGGTCCAGGGGATTCATCGACCCCACCGGGAGAAACCCTGAGCAGAACAGGGTCAGCGGGCGCGCAGCCGGACCAGGTCTTCGGGCCGGTCCAGGTTGTCCAGGATCGCAGGGTCCTCCACCGCCACGGAGAGCAGCGGGAGGGCCCCTTGGCGCAGGTTGCGCAGGGACCCGTGCCCGTCCCAATTTGAGAGCAGATTGCGCCCCAGGAGGATCGGGTGCCCATGGGGGGCGTCCGGGGCTTCGCCCAGACATGGGCCCAGAGGTGGACCCAGAGGTGGACCCAGACGTGGACCCAGCCAGCCCGTCGCGGGTCGGCCCGCTTCGGCCCAGGCCTGGGCGAGGGCCTCGAATACCTGTGGGCCCACGAGCGGGCAGTCCACGGGAGCCACGCACAAATCCCGTCCCGCCCTCAGGGTTGCAGCCAGCATCAGACCGCTGCCCCGACCGTTGGACCAGTCCGGATTGTGGACGAGCTCGGGTGGGTCGGCCTCGTCGAGGGCTGCCAGGGTGCGCCCGATGGCTCCCTCGTCGGCACCCGTGATCACCAGGGGCGCGGGATCCCCCAGAGCCCGGCCGGCCCGCAGGAGATGGACGATGGCGGGTTCGCCGCGCAGCTCGGCCAGGGCCTTGTGCTGACCCAGGCGCGTCGAGGCCCCGGCTGCCAGGATGACAAGGGCCGGCGCGGAGGGGGCGCGGTCAGGTCCCAACGTAGCGATCCACCAGGGCCAGGGCCCGGTCGGTGTCCTCGGTGCCCTCCACCAGAGCGCGACCGTCGGGGAAGAGGGTCAGCTGATGGTCCTCGACGCAAAAACGCAGGATAGGACCCGCGCGCCGTATGTCACGCGCCACGCCCTCGAGCTGCTTGGTCAGATTGTCCAGGTCAAGGGCGTCGCCCTGGCCGCGCACCTGCACCGTGTTGCGACCGCAGAGGGAGACCGCACGCTGGGTCTTGGGTTCGTCGAGCCAGGGAAACCGACCCTGACCGCAGGCGGGGCACTCGGGGTCGGCCCGGGTACGGATGCGGCGCACCTCTCCATTCCAGGCATCCAATTCCAGGAGAGCGGGCTCGGGATCGGCCGCGCCACTGAGCAGGCGCAGGGCCAGGCCGGCCTGCATGGAGGCGATCAGACCAACAGCCGGGGAGATGACGCCCGCCGTGTCGCAGGTGGCCAGGGTCCCGGCGGGGGGCGGGTCACGGAAGACGCAGCGCAGGCACGGACCGCGTCCGGGGAGAATGGGCAGGACCAGACCGGCACCGCCCACAACCCCGCCGTAGATCCAGGGCACCGTGTGGCGCACCGCATAGTCGTTCAGGAGATAGCGCGTGCCCAGGTTGTCGGTGCCATCGAGCAGCAGGTCGCAGCCCTCCGCCAGCTCCGGGAGGTTGTCCGCGTCCAGATGGGTGGCGTGGGTCTCCAGTCGGGTGGGTCCGCCGGCGCGGGCCAGGGTCTCGGCGCTGGCGAGGACCTTGGGCGTGCCCTCCTCGGCGTGCCTCTCATCGAACAGAACCTGACGCGGCAGGTTCGAGAGCTCCACCACGTCGCGGTCCACGAGGACCAGGGTGCCCACGCCCGCACGGTGGAGATGTTGAGCCAGCACTCCACCGAGGGCACCGCAACCCACGAGCAGGACGCGTGCTTCTTGCACTCGCGCCTGTCCCTCGCTACCCAAGGCGGCGAAGCGTTCCTGCCGATCGAATCGGGGGTCCGACATGGGTCAGCTGTTGAAGTACCAGAGGGCCAGCAAGGAGGTCAACACGAGGATCGCTACACCATAGGGAAGCAGGGCGGCGACATCGCTCTTGGGCGGCGTGTCGATCTCAACCCAGTTGAAGTAGCGACGCGAGGAGCCTTGGACCTCGACTCCGCAGTGGGGGCAGGTGAGGTCACCCTCTTCGAAGGGGATCACACCCTCGCACTCCATGCAGTAGAAGTTGCGGGACTCGCCGCCCTCGGCCACCCCGGGGGCCCTGGAGCGCTCGCGCAGGTACTCGATGTCCTCGGGGTTCGAGTCTTTGCGGGTACGCGTCCAGTGGTCGTCGCCGATGTTTCCGAAGCTCTTGCGCGGTTGGCCCATGGTGATCCTGCAGGCATAGGGTACCGCCGGGTCCACGGATCACCTCACACGGGGGCAAGAATCGCCCGGGTCCGGCCGATTGGAACGGTATGGAGACTTTGAAATCCGGGCAGTCAGGTCACGCTTCGATTCCCAGGCCCGCCCGCGCTGCGGGTCCCGCGTCTCTCAGGCGCGTGAGCGGGGAGGGGGACGTCGAGCTCACTCCGCGGCTGCGGATCGTCGGTCCCGGACGCCGGGAGCGTCAGTACATCGCCAACGTTGAGCGGCTGGAGCGCGAGGCGCTGAAGAAGGACTCAGCCCTGGAGGCGGCGACCCTCGTTGAGCGCGGGACCGAGCGCTACGTGGACCGACTCGAGCACGAGCGCGTCGCGGACCGCGAGCGGCTGCAGGAAGTTCAGGCCCAGGGGAATCGACTGCTCGTGGCCATGGGTGCCATGCAGAAAGAGAACGAGCGCCTCGTGGGGGAGCTGCAGCGAGCCAATGGCCGGATTGCCGCAGCGCATACACCGGGAGTGCTCGGACGACTGCGTCGAATGCTGCGCTAGAGTTCAAGTTCAGTCGCGGCGAATGGGTGACCTTGCGCGCGTCTTGATGCCCGGAGTCTGTTCGTGGCCGCCAGGGGGAAATGTTCTTCTCGCACGCTTGACATCGCTCGTGCTGACCCAGATGCTCTCTCGCGCACGGGACCGTCAATACCACAAGGTTCCGGCTTCGGATGGTGGGTGTAGCTCAGTTGGTTAGAGCGCCGGTTTGTGGTACCGGAGGCCGGGGGTTCGAGTCCCCTTACCCACCCCATCCTCTCCTAGAACTCGAAGTACGCTTCGCCGAAGGTGAGGACACCGCCCCAGTGGCCTGTTATGGCGACAAGCGCGGCGGTCAGGAAGATGAGCCAGGTCGCCGTGCGTGACCAGGGATTCGACGTGTCTCCCCGCGCGCTCCTCTCGGATACCCACAGGCACACGATGCACATCAGCGCGGAGCCCACGCCGAGCCAGCGGTGCTGGGTCAAGGTCGTCTCGGCGCGCACACTCTCGCCCACGATCCAGCCCACGCCCGCGGCGGGGATAGAGGAGATGGCGGCCAGATAGAGACAGAATCGTCGGGCCTGGGGCAGGGCCCACGACGCTCCGATTCCAAGCAAGAGCAACAGCTCGGCCAGAGCCGCGCCGTAGATGAACGCGATCGGGAAGTGGACCACGGACGCATGGCTGTGACCCATGAGGCGCCACACTCGTGCTCCGAAGGAGGGCGGCGCCGGGGGATCTTCCCCCGGAGTCTCATCCCCCTGCACCTCTTGGGGCTCCGCGCTCTCAGCGGCGAGAACACGCGCCAGCACCTGCTCGCCCCTGCGCCGGGCCGCGCTCAGCTCTTCGGCCGTTGGCAGGTGGGCGCCCGCATCGAGCCAGCTCCTCAGGGCCTCGGTCTGTTCCTCGCTCAGGCTCGGCCCCGAACCATCCACGCCAGCCCAGTCCTCGGGTGGCATGTCCCCATCGAGCACCATCAGGAATACCAGGGAGTCCTCCGCATCCCCGGGCGTGACGAAGTCCTCGGCCGCCAGGGTGGCGGGCAGGTCGAGCGCATCGGGCCAGTCGCGCACGGCCTTCTTGTCCGACGACTCCGGATAGTGGCAGGGCAGGCACGTGTCCACCAGGACCTCCAGCGCCGCGCTCGTCGTCTCATCGCCAGCGGGGCGGGTTTCCACACCCGCCTCCGCCTGCAGGGCCCAGGCCAGACCGGCGGCAAGGATCAAGAAGAGAGACGGTCTCATGCGGGCAGGCCATGCTCCAGCACGTCCTCGATGACCGCACCGAAGCGGTCCACCTCTTCCAGCGTGGAGTAGAACGAGGGGGAGACCCGCAGGCCGTCGATCTGCAAGGGGGCCTCGACGGGCAGCTCCCGCCCATCCGCGCCCACGCCCCGGTGCTGGATGGTGATCGTGTAGATGCGGTGGTCTTCCCAGAGATGTTTTTGCAGCGCGGCGCTGTCCACACCCTCGATGCCGAAGTTGGCTATCCCGCCCGCCCGGCCGGGGGTGCGGTCGGTGTTCCAGCGCACGCGCGGGTCGTCCTCGATGCGCTGGGCCCAGCGCTCGCGCAGGTAGGTCAGGCGCGCGTGCACGTTCTCGGTCCCGAGGCGCTGGTGGAATCGGACCGCGTCAAGGATGGAGAGCACCAGCGGCAGGGAGTAGGTCCCGATCTCCTCGAACTTGCGGATGTCATCGTCCCGCGATTCGGGGGCGGCCATGAGAGGCCAGAGGTCGCCGATACGCTCCTTGCGCACGTACAGCATCCCCGTTCCGAAGGGCGCGCTGAGCCACTTGTGCAGGGAGGTGGCGTAGTAGTCGCAGTCGAGGTCGTCCATCTTGAAGGGCACGTGCGCGAAGCCGTGGGCTCCATCGACGATCACGGCAATGCCGTGCTTGCGTCCCAGGGCGCAGACCGCGTCCACGGGCAGGAACTGGCCCGTCAGATTGATGACCTGCGAGACCAGCAGCACCCGTGTGCGCGGCGTGATGCGCGCTTCGAATTGCCGCACGACCTCGTCCGGATCCGTCAGGGGGACGGGGATCGGAAAGAGCACCAGCTCGATTCCCTCGCGCCGTACCCGTTGGCGGAAGGTGGTCAGCATGCGACCGTACTCCTGGTCGCAGCACAGGACCTGATCGCCGCGCTCCAGGGGCAGCCCAAACTGGCAGATCTGAAGACCCTCCGAGGTGTTGCGCGTGATGGCCACCTGCTCGGGGTCGGTGCCCAGCACCTCGGCCAGGGCGGTGCGTACCTCCTCACGCCGCTTGTCCTGGAGCCTCCACATGACGTAGGCCGGTGCGCCGTTGGCCTCGGCGGTGAGCCGCTTGAGGGATTCCTGGACGGGCTCGGACGACGGGCTGACCCCGCCGTTGTTGAAGTTCACCATGCTGCGGTCCACGGCGAAGGCCTCCTGCACGGCGCGCCACTCGGACTCCTCCCCTGCGAGCTCGGGAGCCGTGCGGTCGTCGGCTCGCAGGTTGGGGAGGCTCGCCAGGCTCGCGGGATCCTGAGCGGAGCGGCAGGCGGCCAGGGCGGGCAGCGAGGCAAGGAAGTGACGGCGTTTCATGGGCTCAGGATACGAATCCGGAGCCGTTCAGGCTTGCCTGGATTATCCCTTCGCCTGGAATGGCCCTAGCGGAAGGTGTTGCGCGGAGGCGTCGTCGTCGGGCCCGAGCTGCCCCGGAACGCCCGGCGGCCGGCACCCGCCTGGGGCCCGGCGGATGTAGAAGGCATGCCTTGCCCGGGGTGGCGGGCGCGACCCTGCGTACCGGGGCGATGGCCGACCTGGTCGCGCAGATGGGCGAGGGGCTCGTGTACCTGGGGCATCTCTTCCAGCTCGATCTCGGCTTCGATGGCCCGGCGCTCGCGCGGGGAGGGGCGATCGCCGAAGAGGCCACCCTCGGGGCGCAGGGCGACCTGCAGCTCCTCGTACAGCGCCTTGGCGAAGGGTCCCCAGAGGGGGAAGGCCGCCAGGACGAGGCCGATCTTGAGGAAGTCTGTGCCGGTTTCTTCCATGGGAGTAGGGCGCGCGTGGCGAGGCCAGCGTCAGCCAAGTATCGGCCAAGGAGGGCGCGTCACGTGCGTCCAACCCCGGGGAATATCAGTTGTTCCCCCTGCGCCCCGCCTGAAGGGTTCCAGCGGGGTGCCAAAGGCCCCGGCAAGCCGCACTCAGCGGGCGTTGCAGCCCGTCATCTTGACCTGCTCGGGGGTGGGGTTGTCCACCCGCTCGCCACAGCGGACACACTCCAAGAAGCGCAGCGGGGCGTCTTCTTCACCGGCTTCCATGTGCAGCTCGGTCATGTCCTTGTCCGAGTACCAACGGATCTTGGACGCATCCGACTTGTAGACGTAGGTGTGACCGATGAGCTTGCAGTACCACTTCATGGAATCAGGGGGCCGGGGCCGGGGGGTGCGTTGTATTCCCTCGTGGACCTGGGGGCAAGGGTGAGCGGCCGGATTGGGCCGCACGCAGACGGGGAGGGCTTGGTATCCTCCGCACCCAACGGGCAGTCACGCGCTGCCAGCCTTCCTCTGCCGCCCCCCCAAGAAACTCGCAGAAGTTCATGCCCCGTCCCATCCACGTCGCTCTCATCGGCCAGAAATTCATGGGCCGTGCCCACTCCAACGCCTGGCACCAGGTGGGTCACTTCTTCGACGGACCGCGGCCCGTGCATCTGCACACCGTGGCCGCCCGCGACCAGGGCGAGCTGATCCCCTTCGCCAAGCGTTGGGGTTGGGATCATTGCAGCGACGACTGGCGCTCTCTGGCGTCTATCGACGAGGTGGAGCTCGTGGATGTGGGCACCCCCAATCATCTGCACGCCGAGCAGGCCCTGACCATGCTCGCGGCGGGCAAGCACGTGGCCTGCGAGAAGCCCCTGGCCGGAACCCTGGCGGATGCCCGTCAGATGCGGGATGCGGCACGCAAGGCCAAGAGCTCGAAGACCTTTGTGTGGTTCAACTATCGGCGTTGCCCCGCAGTGGCTCTGGCTCACCAGCTTGTGCGTGCCGGCAAGATAGGTAGTGTCCTGCACATCCGCGCGCAGTACCTGCAGGACTGGGGCGGGCCCAGCACACCCATGTCCTGGCGCTTCAAGAAGAGCCTGGCCGGTTCGGGGGCCCACGGAGATCTGAATGCACACATCGTGGACATGGCGCGCTTTATCACTGGCGACGAGGTGCACGAGGTGCACGGTGCGGTGGCGCGCACCTTTGTCAAGGAGCGCACCCTAGAGGGCAAGCGCGGCAAGTCTCGCAGCGACGTGGATGACTGCGTCCTGTTCGTCGCATCCTTCAAGGGCGGCGCCACGGCGAGCTTCGAGGCCACGCGCCTCGCCTGTGGGAACCAGAACCGCAACACGATCGAGATCAACGGAACCAAGGGCTCGGTGCGCTTCGACTTCGAAGACATGAACGTCCTGCACTTCATCGGTCCGTCGGATGACCCGCGCACGAATGGCTGGCAGCGCATCATGTGCACCTCGGCGGGCAACCACCCCTACGCCGACGCCTGGTGGCCGGACGCCCACGTCATCGGCTACGAGCACTGTTTTACGAACATGGCCGCGGACATCGTCAAGGTCCTCTCGCGCCGCAAGCCGCTGGTGCCTCTGCCCGATTTCGAGGACGCCTACCAGACCCAGCGTGTGCTGGAGGCCGCTCTGGTGAGTGCCCGCGAGCGAACCGCCATCCGCCTGAGCGAGGTCAAGTAACCTCTTGGCTCTCCTTCTCCTCCCGATCGCATAGGAATCTCCCCATGGCACGTCCTCTTTGTCTGTTCACCGGTCAGTGGGCCGATCTGTCCCTGGAAGAGCTGGGCGGCCTGGCGGCCTCCATGGGCTACGAGGGTCTGGAGTTGGCCTGTTGGGGGGATCACTTCGATGTGCAGCGCGCCCTGGGGGAGGCGGACTACTGCGAGCAGCACTGGGCCCTCCTGGCTTCCAAGGGATTGGTCTCCTATGCCATCTCGTCCCACCTGGTGGGGCAGGCCGTGGCCGACCGCGTGGACGAGCGCCATCAATCGATCCTCTCCGAGAGCATCTGGGGTGATGGGGACCCGAGCGGTGTCCGCGCCCGAGCGGCCGAGGAGATGAAGGACACCGCCCGAGCGGCGCGCAAGTTCTACGACTGCGCTCCCGACGAGGTGCGCGCGACCCTGGAGGCCAATGGGGGACACGCGGTGGTGAACGGCTTCACCGGCAGCCCGATCTGGCACCTGCTGTATCTCTTCCCGCCCGCCGCCCCGGGCTCCATCGAGGCCGGCTTCGAGGAGTTCGCCTCCCTTTGGACACCCATCCTGGACGTGTTCACCGAGGAGAACGTGAAGTTCGCCCTCGAGGTACACCCGACCGAGATCGCTTTTGACCTGGCCTCCTCCCGGCGTGCCCTGGCGGCGCTCGATGGTCACCCCGCTTTCGGCTTCAACTTCGATCCCAGCCACTTCGGCTATCAGGGTGCGGACTACCTCGGCTTCCTGCGCGAGTTCGGGGATCGCATCTATAACGTGCACATGAAGGACGTGTGGTGGTCCGACAAGCCCGAGGCGGCAGGCGTCTTCGGCGGCCACGAGAGCTTCGGCACCGACGGTCGCTTCTGGGACTTCTGCTCGGTGGGCCGTGGCAAGATCGACTTCGAGGGCATCATCCGCCAGCTGAACCACTCGGGCTATGGCGGCCCGCTCACCGTGGAGTGGGAGGATCCGGGCATGCACCGCGAGCACGGAGCACGCGAGTCGGCTGAGTTCTGCAAAAAACTCGACTTCGAGGTGAGCCCCCAGGCATTCGATGCCGCTTTCGCTGAGGACTGATTCACCCTGCCTGCCCAGACACCTTCTCTCTCATAGCACCCTCTCAAGCAACTCAACATGCCTCCCTCTCTGCTGAAGACACGCCTCTCGGCCATGATGTTCCTGCAGTACGCCGCTTGGGGGGCTTGGCTGCCCTTTCTGTGGTCGTTCCTCTCGGGCCACCGGGAAATGGAGCCCGGGCAGATCGGCGACATGTTTGCCGCCGGTGCGGTGGGCGCCATCATCGGGCCCTTCGTTGCGGGTCAGGTAGCGGACCGCTACTTCTCCACGGAGCGCTTTCTCGCCTTCAGCCACCTGATCGGCGCCGGGCTGATCTGGCAGCTGGCCTCGATCGATTCCTACAACGGCTTCCTGATTTTCTCACTCCTGTACGGGATGGTGTATGCACCGACCCTGTCGCTCACCAACTCCCTCGCTTTCCACCACCTGGAAGACAAGGACCGGGACTTCGGCAAAGTGCGCCTCTGGGGCACCTTCGGGTGGATCGCCGTGGGCCTCGCCATGGGTCAGTGGCTGGCCACTCTCCCCGCGGATCAGGTCATAGCAGGTAAGGCGGATGCGTTCCGATTGAGCGCCATCATCAGCGCGGTCATGGGAGTGTTCTGTTTCACCCTGCCGCATACGCCGCCCTCAGATTCCAGCGAGAGCAACGCCGCTCTCGATGCCTGCGGTGAGGCGGCCAGGCAGCCTCTCCTGTCCTTGTTCCTGTTGGCCATTCCCGTCAGCTGTATCCACCAGTTCTACTTCGTCCACACCGAGTCTTTCCTGGGATCCCTGCAGGTCGCCGCGCCCGAGTGGTCCAAGACCATCTTTGGCGTCGGCGGAGGTGGGCTGATGACCGTGGGGCAGATGTCTGAAGTCCTCGTGCTTGCGGCCATTCCGTTCCTGGCCAAGAGCTACTCCCGCAAGACGTTCTTGGCGGTGGGCCTCCTGGCCTATGGTCTTCGCATGGCTTTGTTCGCCTACGTGGACGTGCTCCCCATGCCCGTCATGGCCACCCTCCTGACCGGCATCGCCCTGCACGGCCTGTGCTTCGGTTGCTTCATCTTCGTGGCCTTCATGATCGTGGATGAGAACACCTCCGACAGCGTGCGGGCCAGCGCGCAGAACCTCTTCAACCTCGTCATCGTGGGCATCGGCGTCATCGTGGGCAGCAAGATTGCTGGCAGCGTGGCAGAATGGGCCACCAGTGACGCGGGCGTTCTCGACTACACGCGCCTTTTCTCCGTTCCGATGTGGGCATCCGTTGCCGTCTTCATCCTTCTGCTCCTGATCTACCCCTCCAGCCGCCGCGAGGTGGCCTGACCCATGCGCTCTACCTCCATCCTGATTCCCTGCCTGCTTCTCATGGTCTCTTCATGTGAAAGTCCTTCCAAGGCCGCTTTGGTTACCGATGGGGCCGACATCACCTCCCTTGCCAACTGGCGTGGGTACAATAAGGACGCCGTGCCGGAGAATTGGGTGCAGCAGGACGGCGCCATCTACCTGACCAAGGGTGGCGGCGGCGATCTGATCACGCGCGAGCAGTACGCCAGCTTCGATCTGACAATGGAGTGGAAGATCTCCCCCAAGGGTAACAGTGGGATCATGTAC
>PBIX01000055.1 GCA_002720975.1 Planctomycetota bacterium
CGACGGGCTGGCGTGCGTTGCGCTCCTCGACGTCGGGGATATAGAACTCGCTGTTCATTCGCCGGCTGATCACTACGGTGGCGCCAGGGAGGGGCGAGCCGAGCACATCGCTCACGACCCGTCCGCGCAGCACGCTCTCCTGCGTCGCAACCTTGGAATCGATCTCGGTGACTTCAAGGCCGACCTCGGCGCGCATTTCGCCCGCTCCCTCGCCTTGCGCCAGATCCTGGGCTCCGTCGAGGCTCGACGTGACCGGTGTCGCCGGATCCTGCTGTAGGGGCGCGGGGCCGGGTGCGAACGCAGCCGACCCTCGTGTGACGTACCACCCGACCGCGACGACGAGCGCCGCAGCGATCAGGGTGAACGGCGTCAGTCGGCGGGAGCTCATGCGCCAACTATATCGGCCCTAGGTCAAAACCGCCTCACCGCCTCCGACAGCAGCGCCACCCCGAATCCTGAGGCGCGCTTGCCCAACATGGATGGCCCAGCCAGATCCACGTGCGCCCAGCGCGCTCCGGTGTCCTCTATGTGCCAGTAGATGAACTGCCCTGCGCAGCTGGACTGGGCGTTGGCGCGGTTGGCCACCGAGTTGCGCATGTCCGCCACCGCGCTCTTGAACTCCGGCTTGTAGAACTCCGGCGCAAAGGGCAGGGGATGCACCAGGTCGCCGGATGCACGGCCAGCCTCCACCATGAGATCCTCCAGGTCGCCGTCATTGGACATCAGCCCCGCGTGGAGCTTGCCCGTGGCCACAAGCTGGGCCCCGGTGAGGGTGGCCGCATCCAGGATCGTGTCCGCGCCCAACACCCGCGCCGCGTAGCTGACACCATCCGCAAGCACGAGCCGCCCTTCGGCATCGGTGTTGTTGACCTCCACACTGAGGCCCGAGTGGGCGCGCAGGATGTCGTCAGGCTTGTAGGCGGTGGGTCCGATGGCGTTTTCTGCCAGGCAAAGTACGGCGCTGAGATTGTGGCGGCATCCACTCCGCGCGAGCACGTTGAACGCTCCGAGAACCGCAGCTGCCCCACCCATGTCGCTCTTCATTCCGACCATGTGGCCGCCCGTTTTCAACGACAGACCACCGGTGTCGTAGGTGATCCCCTTCCCCACCAGAGCAATGTGTTTCTTGGTGGCGCGCTTGGGTTTGTGCGTGAGCACGACGAGCCGCGGCGCTTCCAGTGCCGTGCGTCCGACGGCGTGCAGGCAACCCAACCCGGCATCGAGAAGGCGGTTGCCGACGATTGCCTTGCGAGTTACCCGCTCACAGCCACGGAGTATGCGGGTCGCTTCCTTCTGCATCTTGCCCGGGTGCATCTCGCTGGGCGGGAAGTCGACCAGGCGCGCCGCTTCCCGGGAGCTCTCCACCGTGGCCTTGACTTGTGCATTCGCCGTCAGGGTGCGCTCACCTGGGCCCATGGCTGCGATGGTCAGGATGGGCTCAGGCTTCGGTGGCTTGTTGGCGTGGTACATCGGAAGAGCACGCGCGATGGCATTCGCGGCGGGAAGCAGATGCTCGGGCTCATCCAAGAGGAGTAGGAGACCCGCCTTCCCACGCGTGCCGGTTGAAGACAGGGAGACCACACGCCGGATGGCCTCTGCTCGGGCGGGTGAGTTGTGCCGCGAGACTGAATCGGGAAGGACGCCAATGGCGAGCTTGCGCGGGGTGGAGCCGGTGAGGGTGCCCGCTGCGGCCCCGCGTTCACCGGGCTTGAGGTCAGTGAGCAGGTCGAGCGCCAGGCGCATGTGCTCCTCCGGCAGGCAGTCGAGAAGTGCGCCGTCCCGCAGGGTGGATTCGGTTCCGACGATGAGCAGGTAGTCGCCGTCGAGCAGGCGGGAGATGGACTTGGTGAAGCGGATCTTTGTCATGGGCGTAGGGTAGTGAAGGGACTGCGGGGGTGGTCTGGGTTACTCAGGGTTGTTTGGGCCCTCCTCGGGGACTCTCAGGATCTCCCAACCACCGCCCCCACCCACCCGGGCTGACGATTCCAATGGCACTCCCGTTGCAGGTCCCGGCCCGAATATCTGGGGGGGGTCTCTCCCCACCTCCGATCCCCTCCGCTCCCCGCCCCTGGGGTCGGATTCCCGCCTATACTCCCCCCATGTCCCCCTGGACCCCCGCATCCAGTTCCCACCTCTACCAGGTCCCCACCTGGGCCGCCGGGTTCTTCTCCATCCACGAAGACGGGAACCTCCAGGTCCACCCGGACTCCTCGAGTGGTCCAAGCACCGACCTCTTCGAGCTGACGCGCACGATCCGTCGGCGGGGCATCGACACTCCCGTTCTCCTGCGGTTCCCAGGGATCCTCCGAGCTCGCGTTCGGCAGCTCACGGATGCATTCACCCGGGCCCGCAACGAGTTCGACTATCCCGCGGCGTACCGCTGTGTCTTTCCCATCAAGGTCAATCAGGAGCGGTGGGTCGTCGAGGGGCTTCTCGAAGAGGGCCGCCAGCACGGCATGGGGCTCGAAGTCGGTAGCAAGCCCGAGCTCATCGCAGGCATCGCCCTCCAGGCAGGTGAGGGATCGCTCCTCATCTGCAACGGCTACAAGGATGCCGAGTACATCGAGATGGCCCTCCTCTCGGCGCACATCGGGATCACCAGCGTGATCGTGATCGAGAAGCTCAGCGAACTCGAGACCATCCTGCGCAGCGCCCGCCTCTTGAATCTTCGCCCGCGCATCGGCGTGCGCTGCAAGCTCACCTCTCCCTCCAGTGGACGCTGGAGCGAATCCACAGGAGTGCGATCCAAGTTCGGGCTCACCGCGCGGGAAATCGTCACGGTGGTCGAGACGCTGCAGGATGCGGACATGCTCGATTGCCTCGAGCTGCTGCACGTACACATCGGGAGCCAGATCACACACATCCGCGCCGTCAAGAAGGCGATGCGAGAGGCCACCCAGATCCTCGCCAACCTGAACTCGATGGGGGCGCACATCACCTGGTTCGACGCCGGGGGCGGCTTGGCGGTGGACTACGACGGGTCGGGATCCACGGGAGACTCGTCCATGAACTACTCCCTACAGGAGTACGCCAACGACGTCGTCTGGGCCCTGGCAGAGACCTGCCGCGAGCATGAGATCTCACCCCCCACGCTCCTCACCGAATCAGGTCGGGCCCTGGTAGCCCACCACTCCATGCTTGTAACGGAGGTCGTGGGAACCACGGGGCTCAGCGGCCAGGCGCCCCTGCTCGACGTGCAAGAGAGCCGCCACGACCTCCTTGAGGAGTTCATCGACCTTGCCGATGGGATCACCGAAGACAACGCCGTCGAGCACTACCACGATGCTCAAGAACTCCGCGAGCGCGCCTTGCAACTCTTCAATACCGGGCACCTGTCGTTGACGGACAAGGGCCGCGCGGAGCAGCTCTTCTCCCAGACCTGCCAGAGTGTGCAGCGCGCCACGCGCCACATGGAAGTCCTCCCCGAGGCCCTGGCCAGCCTGGAACGAGATCTCGCTGCCACCTACTTCCTGAACGCTTCGATCTTCCAGAGCCTGCCCGACTCCTGGGCCATCGATCAGCTCTTTCCGATCCTGCCCCTGCATCGGCTGGCAGAGGAGCCTACCCAGGGTGCCATCCTGGCCGACCTGACCTGTGACTCCGATGGCCGGGTCGATCGCTTCATCGGCACGAGAGGCCCAAAACGCGTGCTTGAGCTGCACCCACCCACCGCAGGCCAGCCCTACTACCTGGGGATATTCCTGCTTGGCGCCTACCAGGAGATCCTGGGGGACATCCACAATCTGTTCGGCGACACGCACGTGGCACACGTGGAGATCAACGCTGACGGCCGGCCCCGGTTGGTTCACGTTCAGGCAGGAGAGCGTGTTGAAGACGTACTATCCCACGTAGAGTACCATGGGGCCGAGCTACGCCGAACCGTACGACGGCACGTGGAGCACGCCCTGGCCATGGAACACATGAGCGACGAGGAGTCTGCTCTGTTTCTCCGGCGATTTGAATCCAGCCTCCAAGGCTACACCTACCTGACACGCGCTACCGCGAAACCCAAGGTCTCAACCCCCCAAACAGGACAATCGATTGAAGATTCAAGATCAGAGCAAAGTTGAGTTCAGCTACGTCATTGAGGACATGGACGGGACAGTTCTTGAGTCCAGCGACGAGACGGCACCCATGGACTACACCCACGGCCAGGAAGATCTGCCTCCCAAGCTGGAAGAAGCTCTCACCGGTATGGGAAAGGGCGAAGAGGCCGTGGTCGCCTTTGATCCGGGGGAGTGCTATGGCGACAAGGACCCCGAGATGATCTTCACGGTCCCGCGGACCGAGTTCCCGGAGGACTTGGAAATCGAGGTCGGGGAGTTCTTGTCCATCGCCCTCGAAGACGACGGGGAGGACGACAACATCCAGGTCGAGAACACCAAGGAAGAAGCCTACCTCGACGCCCGAGTGATGGAGGTCAATCCAGAGGCCGTCATCCTCGACGCCAACCATCCCCTCGCCGGCATCCCAATCCGTTTCCGGGTCAAGGTCCTGACCGTCAACTGAGACCAGCCCTCAGGCCAGTGGCGCGCCGTCCCGGGTCGGGTCGTGCTCCAGCCCCAGAACGCACTCCACAACCCAGCGCCCGGCATAGATCAGGGGTGTGTCCACGATGGCCAGGGCGACCTTGCACAGGTACACGGCCACGATGATGCTGATCACGTCCGCACGGCCGAGGCCCAGGCCGAAGCGCAGGAAGATCCCGTTCACGATGGCTGTGTCCACCAGCTGACTGATCATGGTGGAGCCATTGTTGCGGATCCACATGTGCCTCCCACCGGTCACCTTCCACCAGAAGTGATACAGGCGCACGTCCATCAGCTGAGCCACGAGGTAGGCCAACATGGACGCGAAGAGAAGGATGGCTGGGTTCGCGAAGGTCGCCGAGAAGGCCCTCTGCATGGAACCTCCCGTCGGAAACCCAAGATCCGGCTGCGTCCAGATATCCGACGGAGGCAGGGCGATGGCCACCTGCAAGACGACCAACATCATCAGGCTCATCGCAAAGCCCCAAATCACCATGCGGCCTGCGCGCCGGTGACCCCAGATCTCCGAGACGATGTCGGTCAGAAGGAAGGTCAGGGGGTAGGTGATGATGCCCGAGGTCAGGGTCACCGGCTTGCCCCCCATCAGCCAGCTCGGGCCGCCATCCGGGAAGATCTCGAACAGCTTGGTGCCGATGATGTTGGTGAGCACAAGCACCACCACGAAGAGGGTGGCGAAGAATGCATAGCAAGAGTTGGCCCGCTCCTGCATTTGCGGGCTCAGCTCAATGCGTGGGGACGGCTTTGAGGGTTGCATGGGGATGGGATTCCGCCCGGACGACGGTTAGAATCTGCGCCCACAATCGCGCCTCCCAGCCTTCGCCGCAAGGATTCAGTATGCAGGTCATCCAACAACTCAAGCAGATGAGCGAAGACCGCTTCCTCCACATCTACGACACGCTATCCAAGGACGGTTTCGGCCCGCTCGACGGCGAGGTGGCCGCAGCACTCAAGTTCCGCCCGCACACCATCAAGCGCCTGCCCATGGCCAAGCGCGCGGGCCGCGCCCGGTTGATCCTCCAGTCAGACAGCAATGCGGAGCTGGCCTACGAGCTGTTCGGTGCCTATCTGATGAGCAACTGCAAGGATATCATCACCGCCTTCCTCGACGCGACGGACGTGACGCACGAAGAGGGCATGATCGACGACCCCGCCAGCGACCGACCCGACCCCGCCAAGGTCGCCGCCGCCGTGGCCAGCCTTGATGAATCTCACCCGCCTGAGGATGTGACCCTCTATCTCTCCATGTGCGCCGAGCAGTGGCCCGACATTGAAGAGGTGAACACCGTCTGGCAGATGCGCAGCTAGGCGGCCGCTACTTCACGCGCTCCAGGAAGTGGCCGTCGCGCGTGTCCACGCGGATGCGCTCACCCACCGAGAGGTAGGAAGGCACCGGCACGACCAGACCGCTCTCTGTGGTCGCCGGCTTGAGTTGTGCCTGGGCTGTAGCCCCCTTGATGGTGGGGTCGCACTCGGTCACGGTCATCTCCACTGAGAGCGGCAATTCGATGGCCAGGATGACGCCATCGATCAGCACGGCCTGCAGGCCTTCGATGCCATCACTCAGGTAGAGCTCCGTACCGCCGAGAGCCTCCTTGTCGAATGAGAACTGATCGAAGCTCTCGTCATCCATGAAGTGCCAGCTTGTGCCGTCGCTGTACATGAAGCTCGCCTTGTGGCGCTCCATGTCGACCTCTTCGAATTTCTCTCCGCTGCGGATGGACTCATTCAGGATCTGGCCGCTCTTCAGGTTGCGTAGCTTGGTCTTGAAGATCGTGTTGCCCCCCCGGGCCGTAGGCGTGCTCACGGTGTAGTCCGCAATGATCATGGGCTCGCCCTTGTAGATCAGGCACACCCCCTTCTTGAACGCGTTGGTTTCAATCATGATCGCGAGGAGGATAGAGGGCGGGGAGCAGGCTGACAACGGGTGCAGATGTGAGTCCCTCTCTGGCCCACCACCAGGCGTCGAATGGCCCGCCCGCAGGTGCGGCAGGGCTTGCCCGTCCGCCCGTAGACCTGGAACTGCTCCTGGTAGGCTCCCGGTTGGCCCTCCGGCGTTCGATAGAACTCGTCAAAGGAGGACCCCTCCCGCTCAATAGCCTCCCGCAGGACCCTCTGGATCATGCTGTGCAGGAGCGCCACCTTCTTCCCCGGAACCCTGTCCGAGCGCCGCAGGGGATGCAGCCCAGCCCCGAAGAGCACCTCATCCACATAGATGTTGCCCAGTCCCGCCAGAAACGACTGGTCGAGCAGCAGGGGCTTCAACGCCCGCCGGCGCCCCCCCAAGGCGCGGCGCAGCCAATCCACCGAGAAGTCCTCGCCCAGGGGCTCAGGTCCATAGCGCGCAAACAGATCGGTGGGGTCGGCATGCCAGGTCATGCGCCCGAATTTGCGGACGTCCAGGAAATGCAGCACGCCACGGTCGAGGGGCAAGCTGACCCGCACAAATCGCCCCGGGTCGGACCGCTTGTCCATCACCACGAGGCGCCCCGTCATGCGTAGGTGAACGGCCAGGATGCCGACCGGTTGGCCTCGGCGAGCAAGCTCAATGATGACCAGCTTGGCGCGCCGCGTGACACCGGTGATGCGCGCGCCACAGACGTTCTCCCGCACGCATTCCTCCTCCTGCCCGCCCAGGCTCCGTGGCCACTGCACATCCAGCCCGCGCACCTGACGCCCCACGAGGGGGCCGCGCAGGAGCCGAGCGGTGGTTTCGACCTCGGGGAGTTCGGGCATGGGTGTCAGGTTACCCCTCGGGACAGATTTCGGCTGGACCTGCCCACGCCCTTCGGCTACCTCTAGGCCATGTGCAACATGCTCAAGCTCTTGGTCCCCGTCGCCCTGTGCCTGGCAGTTGCCAGCCTGTGGAGCTGCGCGGGCCCCGGCACGGGGTCGGCCACTCGCGGGTCCACCACCACCAGTCGCAGCCAGGGAACCGTCCTCACCTACTCTCCCGCCACGATCTGGCCCCACGCCCGACGTGTGGTGCAGGCCTCGTCGGGAAATATGGTCCTGGACGAGTCCGCGATGCGGGCCATCGGGCTATGGGGAGATGGGCCATTGCCGTCGAAGATGCGGGTCGAGGTTTCGGTTGAGCCATTCGACAGCGCAGGCAGAAAGGCAATCCTCCGGGTGAGGGCCTGGCACTCGGAGACGGGGGCAAACGATCCCCAGTTGGCCGAGAGCATACTGCTTGCCATCCAACAGTCCCTGCTAACGCGCTGAACACGCTACGCTGCGGGTCCTGTGGCCAAAGCACTCGCCATCATCGCCGTCGGCCTGACCCAACGTCAGGTCTCCTCCGACACCCCCCACCTGGCCGCCCTGGCCCAGCGCGGGAGCGCCGCTCCCATGTCGAGCGTCCTGCCCGCAGTCACCTGCAGCGCGCAGGCCACGTTGTTGACGGGCAAGCTCCCACGCGAGCACGGAGTGGTCGGCAACGGTTGGATGGCACCCGATTCGCGCGAGGTCGCACTCTGGCGTCAGGCGAACGGCCAGGTCCAGGGCGAGAAGATCTATGAGACCGCGCGCCGCCGGGACCCCGACTTCACCTGCGCGAAGCTCTTCTGGTGGTGGAACATGGGCGCGGCTGTGGACTGGTCCATCACCCCCCGCCCCTACTACCCCGCCGATGGTCGCAAGATCCCTGCGGTCTACGGCTCGCCGACAGAGTTCCCGGAAGGCCTGGAAGCGTACCTGGGCTCTTTTCCGTTCTTTGACTTCTGGGGGCCCAAGGCTGGCCTCCCTTCGAGTCGATGGATCGCCTCAGCAGCACAACGCACGCTGCGGCTTCATGACCCCGACCTGACGATGGTCTATCTGCCGCACCTGGACTACAGCCACCAGCGGTTCGGGCCTGAGCACCCGACCTCGCGCCAAGCCCTGACAGAGCTGGATGCCCTGATCGGGGAGTTGGTCGAGTGCGCGGATGAGTGCGGAGCACAGACCCTTGTCCTGAGCGAGTATGGCATCGAAGAAGTCTCGCGCCCGGTACACATCAATCGTGCCCTGCGCGAGGCTGGATTGTTGGAGGTGCGAGCCACGCCCTCCGGCGAGATCCTCGACACCTTCGCCAGCCGAGCTTTCGCCGTGTCCGACCACCAGGTGGCACACGTCTACTGCCAGGGTGAAGGCACTCTTGAGCGTACCCGCGCCGTCCTGCAAGACCTGCAGGGTATCGAGCAGGTCATGGATCGCAGTGAGCAAGGCGCCCATGGCATCGACCATCCCAACTCCGGCGACCTGGTGGCCGTCTCCGAGTCCGGTGCCTGGTTCACCTACTACTACTGGACCGACCCCGCATCGGAACCCGATTTCGCGCGGACCGTCGATATCCACCGCAAGGTGGGCTACGACCCCTGCGAGATGTTCATGGACCCGGCCCTGCCCTTTCCGCACCTCAAGGTTGCTGGCTACCTGGCGCGCAAGAAGCTCGGCCAGCGGGGCCTGCTCAAGGTCATCCCCGTAGACGCGCAGCTCATCCGTGGCAGCCACGGGCGCCTGCCCGACAGGCCGGATGACGGTCCCGTGTTCCTCTCCAGCCTGGAATGGAGCGCCACGAACCCCGAGCCGGTTGGTGGCCTTGTGGAGATGACATCGGTGCGTGACCGCCTGCTCGGCGCCCTCGGGCTCGGCTGATCGGGCCGCTGAGCCTAGAAGCGGAAGTAGTCGAAGGGCCGGATCTCCACGACCTGGAAGCGCAGGACGATGCCCGCCAGGAGGAGAAACCAGGCCGTTCGCCCGATGTGGCCCACACGACTCCAGACCTGGGCCAGATTCATCATGGAACCAGCGCCATGCAATGCCAAACCCACGGCGAGCAGGCCCAGCATCTTGCCCAAGAGCGGCAAGCTCTCACTGGTGGGCATTCCCCCGCCGAAGACGACCCGCAGGTTGGCCGTGGCCGTGGCCATTTCGAGGCTGTAGAAGCCCGCAGTAAACAGGGCCAGGTAGAGCATGGTATAGAGCCAGGGGAGAAGCGCGGCCCTGCGCGGCACGGGACCTTCCCTTGTGCGTCTGCTTCGGCGCGCCCACTGCTCAAGCGTGATCACCAAGCCCGCGGATCCCCAGGACAAGATGTAGGTCCAGCGTGCACCGTGCCAGAGCCCGATCAATCCGAACAGGAACAGGTTGATCCACAGGATTCCCGCGGCTCCCAATCGGAGACGCATCAAGGGGCGATACAGATTCTCCCGCAGCCAGTTGATCAGGGAGGTATGCCACCGACCCGCAAAAGCACCCACACTGGTAGCCAGGAACGGAGAGCGGAAGTTCGGCACGAGGTGAACGCCGAACAGGATCGCACTGCCACGCGCGATATCGATGTAGCCACTGAAGTCCAGGTACAGGATGACCAGGAGCGCGAGATTCACGGTCAGCAGCGTCAGTGAATCTACACCCTCGGGGTGATGGAACACCTCCAGCAGCAGGGGTCGGAACCTATCGGCAATCACCAACTTCTTGGCGAGCCCCCACAGGATCCACCGCGACCCCAGGGACAGGTTCGCCGGGTTGAGCAACTGGAGTCGAGTCAACTGCGGAAGCAGGTGCCCCGCACGCTCGATGGGTCCGCAGATGAGCTGCGGGAAAAAGGAGACGTACAGGGCGTACTGGGACCAGCTGCGGCAGGGTTGCACGCGCCCCCGAAACACGTCGATGGAGTAGCCCAGGGTCTGGAACGTGTAGAAGCTGATTCCAAGCGGAAGGCTGGAGGCCCCACCCAGGACAGGGTTGCCCGTAGCTGGAGACGGGGCATCACCCAAGAAGACCCCCGCATACTTGAAGACCCCCAAGAGCCCCAGGTTTCCGGCCAGACTGCATCCCAGGAGCCAGCGCCTGCTCCGCTTGTTCTGGGTGCGGCCCATACTCAAGCCAATACCAAAGTCCAAGAGGGAGGAGGCGGCCAGCAGCACGAGATAGACCGGCTGGTCGTGGAGGTAGAACACAATGCTCGCCACGAGCAGATAGGCGATGCGCATGCGCACCGGAACGAACTGAAACAGCCCAAGAACCAGGAGCAGGAACGCCAGGTAGTCCAGTTGGACGAAAGACACGGTCAGACCCCGAGGAAGCCCTGCTCGCGCAAGCCCTTATGGATCTCATCGGCCAGCAAGGCGTGCCCTGTGGGAGTGAGGTGCCTGGGATCATTCAAGAAGAACAGGGATTGAGCGGACCATTGTGGGTCGAGTGGCTCCTTCGACTCTTCGCCATTCGACCAGATCAGATCAGGGTCCAAGCCCATGGCCTCCACGTGTTTCAGAATCGGGTCCATCACCTTGAAGACCGCCGAGAACGAGTCAATGCGGGGGAGCTCGTTGATCGGCTCCCAGTCAGCCAAGCGTGCCGCGAGACGAGGGCCATCGGGATGACGACAGTGGACGAACGCCGGTAGAGGAATGAGGACCAACTGAGATCCGTCCGAGTCAACCTCATCCGCGAGTTCCGCCATCTTCCTGATGAAACGTCTCCACATCAGCTCGTGAGCTGGCGCAAAGGGCTCCTCCCAAATGGCCTTTATCCTCCGGCGCTCCGCTCGCTCCTGCGCGGTGTACCTCCGGCCCAAGGCGTGCTCACCAGCCAAGACTCTGCGCTGCCAGAAATCGTACATCGCCGTCCCGCGCACGGCTTGGGCCAGGGCAGAGTCAATCTCGGGCTCCAGGGTGATGACTGGCCTTGCAGAGATATCGTTGAAGGCGAGCAATACCAGATCCGGCTCGTAGGGTCGTACGATGCTCTCATAGCACTGGGCCATCTGCTCAAGGGTGTATCCCGGCAGCCCGAAGTTCATGACAACGACGCCGCGCTCAGGAGCCTCGGCACGGATAGAGGCCTCAATTAGATCTGTCCAGCGTTCCGGCTCCTCAACCCCCGCCCCGAAAGTGACCGAATTGCCCAGAACGGCGATTCGCAGGGGCGCCCCCTCTCCGGAGCCCGGAGGGAGCCAATCGTGATCGCGAAAACCATGGGAGTTGATACGCAGGGATACCCCGGACTCTCCATAGGCAAGGTCGGCCGCCTGCAGACGCCAGCCGAGAGCGGGATCGTCCTCTCGTTCCACGGTCGCACCGTAGGAGGTGTAGGACCGGAGGCTCCATTCGATCGCCAATAGGCCCAGCATCAGGGCGAGGATCAGACCCCGGGCAACGAAGGGCCGGCCTGTCGATGAGGCGGAAGGCACAGATGGGCTCGGGGTCGGAGTCATGGCGAAGCGTATGCGAGGGCAGAACCCGCAGTCTCCACCGGAATCAGACCTGGGGAATCTGCCATCCACCGATGAGGTGAGAGTGATTCACACGGTCATCCGCAGTCCAGACATGTGTCAACGTTGAGGCTCAGCGTCCAAGCTAAGCGAGCAGCCGGATTACCACCAGCGGGCCAAAACGAACATGGAGCACTTCGCTACCGCGACACGCAATTATGACCGGCATGTCCCCGATTGAGACCTGCAAACAGGCCTGGGGAGCTAGCCGTTGCGATCGCGGTTGACCCGGTCCTCGTCATAGAACGCAATACCGTGGTCGATGCCTGCACGGGCTTTGGCAATCCAGACGGCTTGCCCCACGTGCCACGAGAAGTGCTCGACGACGTGGTAGATGGCCTCCAAGCCTGTGACCTCAAATCCCTGGATCCCAAGGTCCGCTTGCAGAGAGTCTTCCCGGAGCGAGGCGAGCAGCTCGGTGGCTGCACGGATCGTTGTTCGCAACCGTTCCAGCAGCTCTGCTCGCTCACCACTCTCCTCGCCTCGATGCTTGTTCGCAAACTCGCGGGCGCGCTCCCGCGCATCGGGCTCGCCACCCACTCCGGAGAGGATCCACTGCCGCACGTTGCCTTCCAGGTGCAAGAGGATCGTCCCCACGCTCAAGGCTCCTGGATGCGGTTGCCACCACAGTTCACCTTCAGGCAACACAGCCAGAGCTGTCGTCAGGCGTTCGGGATAGGTGTGGCCCAGGTACTCGCTGGTCCGCGACAGGAAGAGATCACTGTTGGAGCGTTCACTCACCAGTCATTTCCTGCAGCCAGGTGAGCTGTGCCGCCCCACCAGGATCATGAGAGACCCCCTCGATCACGATGCCGGCCAGACGTTGCTCCGCATCCAATGCCAGCCAGATCAGGTTCGAGCCGATGCGGCCCCACTCGCCTGCCGCGCGCTCTCTGAACCGAATCCTGAGGACGCCGGTAGCCGGATCGAAGGAGCAGCTCGCAGGAAGATCGGGCTCGATCTCCACCTCCGCAAAGGTAGCGGCTCGCTCATTCCCCGGACGCTCGAGAGGCTGTTCCAACTCATCGGTACAAGCCGCCACGCCTACGGACAGGTGCACAACGCGCTCTTCCTCATCGAGGGAGAGGACCACCACCTCGCCCAGGGAGACCGATGTTCCTCCACTGGCGGGACGGTTGGAAACGGCCTCTACCAAGCCGGCATCGGGATCAAAGAAGGCCTTGAAGCAATCGCCGCCTGACCACAGCACCTGGACTATGGGAGCGGTCAACTCACACCCCACTCTCGCAAAGGGCAGCCGACGCGGCCGCCAACTCTTCCACGCTGGGACAGGTGCAGATCAGGTTCTTGTCGCCATAGCCGTTGTCGATTCGCCCCACGTGTGGCCAGAACTTGTGCTGACGCGACCAGGGCGCGGGCCAGACAGCCTGCTCTCGAGTGTAGGGGTGGTCCCAGCTATCCGATGTGACCGCTCCAGCAGTGTGCGGTGCGTTCTTCAAGGGGTTGTCGGCTCGGTCCATGCGCCCCTCTTCGACGTCACGTACTTCCCCGCGAATCGCGATCAGTGCATCGCACAATCGATCGAGCTCGTGCAGGGGTTCGGACTCGGTGGGCTCGATCATCAGGGTCCCTGCAACGGGGAAGGACATCGTGGGTGCGTGGAAGCCGTAGTCCATCAGGCGCTTGGCCACGTCCTCGGCGATGATGCCCGCACTCTTCTCAAAGGGACGCAGATCGATGATGAACTCGTGGGCCACCCGACCCCGCGCACCGCGGAAGAGCACGTCGTAGTGCTCGGAGAGTCGGCTCGCCATGTAGTTGGCTGACAGGATCGCGATCTGGGTGGCACGCTTGAGACCCGCTGCACCCAGCAGGTGGATGTACATCCAGGAGATGGGTAGCACCCCCGCGCTACCCCAGGGAGCGGCCGAGATCGCACCGATGGCCTCCGTACCGCCACTCGGCACCACCGGGTTCGAGGGCAAGAAAGGTGCCAGATGAGCAGCGACACCTATGGGGCCCATGCCCGGCCCCCCCCCTCCGTGGGGAATGGCAAAGGTCTTGTGCAGGTTCAGGTGGCAGACGTCGGCACCAATGTCTCCGGGCCGACACAAGCCCACCTGGGCGTTCATATTGGCCCCGTCCATGTACACCTGCCCACCGGCGTCGTGCACCACCTGGCACAGCTCGATCACGCTCTCCTCGAAGACGCCGTGGGTCGAGGGGTAGGTGATCATCATGGCCGAGAGGGTCTCGCTGTGTTCCTGCGCCTTGGCACGCAGGTCCTCCATGTCCACGTTTCCATTCGCATCGCAGGCGACAGCCACCACGCGCATGCCCGCAAGCACCGCACTGGCCGGGTTGGTTCCGTGCGCGGACGTCGGGATCAGGCACACGTCGCGTCCTGTTTCACCGCGCGCCTCCTGGTAGGCACGAATGACCAGCATGCCCGCATACTCGCCTTGAGAGCCGGCATTGGGCTGCAGCGAGACGGCCGCGAACCCCGTGATCTCCTCTAGAGCGCCCTCCAAGGTCCGGAAGAGTTCGGCGTAGCCCTGTGCCTGTTCTGTGGGAGCGAAGGGATGCAGTGATCCGAACTCGGGCCAGGTCACCGGCAACATCTGCGTCGTGGCGTTGAGCTTCATGGTGCACGACCCCAACGGAATCATCGAGGTCGTCAACGACAGGTCACGGCCGGAGAGGCGGTGCAAGTAGCGCAGCATCTCGTGCTCGCTGCGATACTCGTTGAACACGGCGCCACTCAGATACTCACTGGTCCTTGCCAGCGGGGCCGGCAGTTCTTCAGCTGCCCCTTCGAGGGCTTCGATGTCCGCGCCGGACGCAGAGCCAGCCTCTCCGAACACGGCAAGCAGATCACGCACATCGTCCAGGCTCGTTGTTTCATCCAGTGAAACCCCCACGGACTTCTCGTCGATGGCCCGCAGGTTGATCCCCGCCCGCAGGGCCCGCTCATGCAAGGCCGCGGCATCGCCATCAGACGGTTCCACGCGAAGGGTGTCGAAGACAGCTCCGGGCTGCACCTTACAACCCAACTTCTCCAGAGCGGCTGCCAGCCCCAGGGAGCGACGCCGCACGCGGTTGGCAATGTGACGCAGGCCATCGGCACCGTGGTACGTGGCGTAGAGGCCCGCCATGATCGCGAGGAGGACCTGGGCCGTGCAGATATTGCTCGTGGCCTTGTCGCGCCGGATGTGCTGCTCGCGGGTCTGCAGGGCCATGCGTAGAGCGGGGTTGCCATGCACGTCCCGGGAGACGCCGATCACCCGGCCGGGCAGCTGGCGCTTGTACTCCTCGCGCGTCGCCATGAACGCAGCGTGGGGACCGCCGTATCCCATGGGCACCCCAAATCGCTGGCTGTTGCCCACGGCCACGTCCGCACCGAACTCACCCGGTGCACGTAGCAGGGTCAGGGCCAGCAGATCTGTGGCGACGACGAGCAGGGCGCCAGCAGCGTGCACCCGCTCAGCGAGTGCCTCTTGATCTTCGATATGGCCAAAAGTGTCCGGGTACTGGACCAGCACGCCGCTGCACTCTGAAAAATCTGCGGCCGCCGGATCCCCCACCTCGACGGTGAGGCCCAGGGCTCCGGCCCTTGTGCGTACGACCGAGATGGTCTGTGGGTGGCAGGTCTCCGCTACGAAGAATGTAGAGCGCTTCTTGCGTCCGGCTGCCCAACACAGATTCAGAGCTTCTGCCGCTGCAGTACCCTCATCGAGCAGGGAGGCGTTCGCCAACGGCAGGCCGGTCAGGTCCGCCACCATGGTCTGGTAGTTCAAGAGCGCTTCCAGCCGCCCCTGGCTGATCTCGGCCTGATAGGGCGTGTACTGGGTGTACCAACTGGGATTCTCCAGCACGTTGCGCTGAATAACGGCAGGCACCAGACACGGCGAGTAGCCCATACCGATGTAGCTCTTGTAGCACTGGTTCTTTGCTGCAATCAGGCGCAACTCCTGCAGCAGCCCATGCTCTGATCGGGGTGGGCCCAGGTTCAGGTCTCCCTGCATGCGAATGGACGCAGGCAGCGTCTCATCCACGAGCGCGTCCAGGCTGTCGACGCCAACCTCTTTCAGCATGCCTTGCACGTCCTCGTCACTGAGGGCGATGTGGCGCTGAACGAACGAGTCGTGTCGGGAGACGGGGCTTTGCGGGGATTCGGTCAACGCAGTGGTCAGGGCAAGGGCTTCAGGGGGGGCCACCATACGCTGTCGCAACGCGACGTGCGACAGCGTATGGTGACTCCATGGACCTCACGGCCATCGAAATCGTCGGGGATCGGACGGCCACGAGCCGCTGCGACGAGGGCTACATCAAGGTGGCTCGCTTGGACGTTCGCAACGTCTACTCGGACGGATCGACCTCCAAGACCTACTCCTGCGACGTGATGAGTCGGCCCCAGAGCGACGCGGTGGTGGCCGTGCTCTACGCCCTGGACGGCGAGGGTGGGATCGAGGTGGTGCTGCGCGAGGCCCCGCGGGTCCCGATCTACCTGCGCCGGGACAAGGAGTTTGTGCACCCGGATCCCAGGGAGTACCTCTCCTTGCACGAGGTGGTCGCGGGAGTGGTCGAAGCCAGCGATCCTGCGGGGATCGAGGGTCTCAGGGTCCGTGCCCACGCCGAGGCCTTGGAGGAGGCAGGGGTCACCATCGACCCCGGCGATTTCCAGCCCTTGGGCGACGAGAGCTTCGCCAGCCCTGGAGTGACGGACGAGAAGATCTACTTCGTTGCCGGACACGTGCCGAGCGGGCAGGAAGCCGCGACTCCCCAGGGCGATGGCTCCACCATGGAGGAGTGGTGTGTCCTGCACCGCTTCGAATTGGGCCGAGCCATCGAGGCTTGCCGCACGGGGGAGATTCCGGACATGAAGACCGAGGTCGCCCTGTTGCGTCTGGCGGACTACCTGGGCTGGATCCCGCAACTGCGTTGCTTTCGGGCCGATCTGCCTCCGGAGTTGGCGGCGCGATACTCGCCACTGGGCCTCGGGTCTTAGCCCGGAGCCGGCATAGGGGCCTAGCTCAAGGCCTCCAATGGCCGGTGATCCGAGGAGCGCCACCGCGATTCCACTGGCGCGCTAGGATTGCGTTCGGACAAGAGTGCCTTCCCACACTCGTCCCCCTACTGATCAATGAAGTACACGATCTCCACCGCTCACCCGTCTCTCCTCGCCCTGCTCGTTGCCTGGATCCCCGCTGCCCAAGCACAAGACCCGTCAGTAAACCGGCCCGAGGGCGAGAGCCTCTTCCACCACCTGTCCCAGACCGCCTCCGACGTTCGGGTGGTCTCTGTTCCCAACAGTCCGGCATGGGCCATCACCTGGAGTGAGCAAGGGGCCAATGGGGCACCCGAGCCCTACTTCTCCCTGAGCCTTGATGGCGACACGTTCACCGACCCCAAGGCAAATGACGCCCGCGTCCTGTTGCGCTTTGCGGAATTCGACCCGCTCGAAGCTCTCCCGGCAGTCCCCACCACCCTCCATCGCCCCAGCGGGAGCAGCCTGCACATCGTTCAATTCCGGACCCAGGGCATCGAACCGTACAGGGAGACCCTGCGCAGCATGGGCGTGCGCCTGCATCTGTTCCTCGCCAACCACTCCCACGTGGTGGGCATGAACGCGAAGCAGGCCGAGCAGGTTCGCAGTCTGCCTTTTGTGCGCTGGGTGGGCCCATTCCACGTGGCCTACAAGTTTGAGAGGGGTCTGCTCTCCGCTGACCACCCCGTCTGGGATGAGAGTCCTACGGCGCGCTTCAACATGCTGACCATGGAGCGCGGCATGGAAGGCCAGGAGCCCGTCTCCCAGTTCATCGCGACTATCGGCGGGACGGTGAACCAGACAACGCCTGAGACCTTCCTCATGAGCGCCACGCTGACCCGTGACCAGCTACTGGAAGTCGCGCGCCTGGATCACGTGCAGTGGATCGACGTCTGGGGTGAGCCCGAGCACGACATGGACATCGCCCGCCAGATGCACGGCAGCGACTACGTTCAGTCCGTTGGGGGGTACCTGGGTCAGGGAGTTCAGGTCGAAGTCCTCGACGGGGGCTGTGACAAGAACCATCCAGACCTCAAGAAGTACAAGGAGCACGGCCCCAATTCGCCCGGCAGTCATGGCACTTCCACCTCTGGCATCGTCTGCGGTTCAGGCGGCATGGAACTCCGCGGTGGCATAGTGACCATCGATCGCTCCGGAAACTGGGCGGCTCGCGGTGTCATGCCCCTGGCGAGGCTTGTCGTCGCCGACTACGCCAATGTGAGCAATCGCTACAAGCATACCCAGGACCTGCAGGCCAAG
>PBIX01000056.1 GCA_002720975.1 Planctomycetota bacterium
AGTGTGGCCTACTGGCCGACCTGGATCTCTATCCAGACTCTCTTCAATCAACCCACACGAAAGCCTGAAACGCCGCTTTGCCTATCCCCCACGGTGGTGAGACATTTTGCCCTATCGTCGGCCCTTTGGTCTCTCGCGTTATACTCCCCCCTCTCCCCAAGGAGGAGTCCCGCCCCGCCATGGCCAATGCCTTCCTCGAGCGCTCGTTTCGCCTGCATGAGAATGGCACTTCGGTGGGTCGCGAGGTTCGTGGCGGCAGCGTCACGTTTCTGGCGATGGCCTACATCATCTTCGTGCAGCCAGCGGTGCTGTCGGGGCAGATGCTGGGGGTGGATACGGGCCTCGACTTCGGGGCCGTGATGACGGCCACGTGCCTGGCGGCGGCGCTGGCCACCGGGTTGATGGCGCTTCTCGCCCGCTACCCCATCGCCCAGGCGCCGGGCATGGGCGAGAACTTCTTCTTCGTGCTCTCGGTGGTGCCCGCGGCGGCGGAACTCGGCTACACGCAGCCGGGCTTCGTGGCCCTGGGCGCGGTGTTCGTGGCGGGCGTGGCGTTCTTGTTGCTGAGCCTGCTAGGGCTGCGCGCCATGCTGGTGGAAGCGATTCCCGCCAGCATGAAGAACGCCATCGCGGTGGGCATCGGACTCTTGATCGCCGTGATCGGCCTCCAGAACGCCACCCTCATCAAGATCGATCACACCCTCTCGATGAACGTGGACTTCGGCTCGCCCGATCTGGGGGTGTTCTTCTTTGGCCTGCTCGCCACCGGCGTGCTGCTGGTGCGGCGGACGCCCGGGGCCATTGCCTGGGGGATCGGCTTGACGACGGGCCTGGCCGTGCTGCTGAAGGTCACCCTGGGCAGCGGCGCGATGTCGCCGGCCGTGGCCGACTCGCTGCTCGCCAAGCGCTTCGAACTGGCCGACGCCGTCTTCTCGTCGCCGCCCTCACTGGCACCCACCCTGATGCAGATGGACGTGATGGCCGCGCTCTCGGCCTCGATGCTGCCCTTCGTGGTGATCTTTCTGGTGATGGACGTCTTCGACACCATGGGGACGATCGTGGCCGTGGGCGAACGCGCGGGCTTCATGAAAGACAACCACCTGCCCCGGACCCGCCAGGCCATGCTCTCGGACGCGATCGGCACCACCGCCGGCGCCTGCATGGGCACCAGCACGGTGACGAGTTTCATCGAGAGCGCAGCCGGGGTCGAGGAGGGCGCCCGCACCGGGCTCGCCGGTCTGGTGACGGCCGTGCTGTTCCTGGCGGCGCTCTTCGTGAGCCCGCTCGTGGGCATGGTGGCCAGCTACCCGCCCATCACGGCCCCCGCGCTGGTGGTGGTGGGCTCGCTGATGGTCGGCAGCACCGTCAAGATAGAGTGGACCGACCCGGGCGAATCGCTGCCCGCCTTCCTCACCATCGTGGGTATCCCGCTCACCTACTCGATCGCCGACGGCCTGGCCCTGGGCATCGTGAGCTACCCGGTCTTCAAGCTGGCGTCGGGCCGCGGCCGCGAGGTGCACTGGCTGCTGCACGTGCTGGCCGCCTTGCTGGTTCCTTATTACGTGTTCATCCGCTCGCAGGCTGGCTAGGGGTCTACGCTCTGCGCTTCGCCCGGGGCTGGAGGTACGTTCGGGTCGACCCCCATACTAGTGGAGTGGAGGATTCGCCTTCCGCGCTAGTCCAAGGGCCTGTTCAGAGAACCACTTCCCTGCAGCTGGATCAATGATCCCCCACTCGGGGTCCGTTGTGCCCACCGGTCCAAGGCCCCGAGTGCATTTGCCATCTGATTCGCCGGGAATCTTGATCCACACGTAGGCGTCGATCAGCGCATTTCCGGTGACCGTGGTTGGCGCAAGCCCAACTCCGCGCCCCGGTGGGTTGCACCAATCCTGCGGGTCTGGATAGCTTACCGTTGGCGCCCACGGGCCCTGACCGTTGCGGCTGGTGTCGATTACGAAGTGTGTCTGACCTGCCGCCCAATAACGAGCGTTGATACCTGAGGTGTTGAACTCGGGCTGTGTTGCGGTGTCGCTCCACTCGCCCAGTCCACTCAGTGCCACGCCATTCCAAGGGCCGATCAAATCGGCGATCGCCGTTCCCGCCGGACCACCGTTCCAGTATTGGTCAGCGCATCCCGAGCCACCGCCTTGGGCGATGCACTGCGAGATCCAGGTCCCGTATTGGCCCAGGTTGGCGGTGTGCTGGTAGTTCGAGGCGTTCAGGTAGAACCCGTCCGCTCGTGCCACGCCGGCCTTGGCCAGGCGATCCGCACTGTCCCCAACATTGAGCCAACCACTGTGTGTTCCGTCCAGGTACAGCGCCACGTTTGGCTTGGCCTTGAGAGCGTCCACCGCATAGTTGAACATCTCGAAACGTTCTGCAGCTGCGGTCGCCGGATTGGCTTCTGGAGGTCGACACCATTCGAGGGTTCCTTCGAAGGTTGTGTACCACGGGATGATTCCGAGGCCATCGGGTTCCAAGATCACGAGTGCTTTCTTATTGCCGATTCCAGCCGCAAAGCCGTCAATCCAATCCTTGTACTCTTGGACGTTGGCTGCCCCACCTGCCGAAAACTGCGCGCAGTCGCGGAAAGGGATGTTGTATGCCACCAAGATAGGTACAACACTCAGGCGATGTGCACGCCGGACTTGTCTCCTGACTTTTCGCTTGACTTCATTGGGCGTGCCGGTAGTGAACCAGATCGCTTGAGGCGTGATGACCATATCTATGAGCAGGCCAGCATTCTCCCATTCATGATGGCGGATGAGATCAACGGCCTGATGCCACACACTCTTGTTTGGTTTCGGGATGTAAAATTCATTGTCAGCCGATGAAACTGTCGAAATAGCGGAAAGTGCCAAGGCTGAAACAAGAAGGAGCGCTGCATTCAAATGACACCCGCTGCGTACGCAGCCGGTGTAGAGCAGGGGAACAGGGAAGCGGCATGATGTTCATGTCGCAATACAACCTTGGGACTGGATGCGTTTCGCTGGGCTTGACATCTCTTCTGCGACGAGCCGGAGATCGCTGGAGCCGACTTCTTCGTGATGGAGCGCAAGCAGGGCGAAGTAATTCGCGGCGTAATCCCCGAGACCCTGCGCGACCACAAGGATGTGGGACGTGGCGTCGGTTTCGCGTTGGTCGACGCCATGGCGGATTTCCATAGGGTCGACTCGGAAAGCTGCGACCTCGGCGAACTCGGTCACCCAGAGGGTTTCGTCGAACGGCAAGTGAAGGGATGGAAGAAACGCTGAGATCTCGTTGCGGCCGAAGAACACGACGAAGCTATGTGCGCCGTGCATGGGCGACTCGAAGCCTAGATTCCCGCCGTGCAGCGAGTCGCCTTCGTCACAACGATCTCAAACTCGACACCTGCATGCTCAACGCGAGCGATCCCGACCGCGTGATCGCGATCTTCGATTGGGATATGACGACCCTCGGTGACCCCTTGATCGACCTCGGCACCCTGCTCAACTAGTGGTCAGAAGAAGGCGATACCGAAGGCGGTCGTATCGGCCATGATGGGATGAATCGCAAGGGCCCCCCAAAAAGCGCGCTGAACTCATCGCACGGTATGGGGAACGCGCTGGGCTCGACGTAAGTCGGGCTCGGTGGTACGAGGCCTTTGCCTACTGGAAGGCCGCCGTGGTCGCGCAGCAGCTCTATTTCCGCTGGGCGCAGGGGACAGCATGGATGAGCGCATGGCGACGAGGCTGCTCGACGAATTGGACGCCTGACTTCACCGGCATCGGCTCGCCGTACTCGATGAAGAAGGCGCTCAGGAGCGCAGGAGCGCGTGGATGGATGCGGAGAGGGTGCGCGTCGCCGCCGCGACCGCGAGCCGCTCGTGCCGTCGCAACTCATCCCAATAGGCGTATGAGAGCAGGGCCCGAAGGCCAGCGATCCGGTCGCGCTGCCGGGATTCGGTGAGTCTGTCGAGTTCTTCCGCGAACGCTCGGCGCACGCTCCTGCGGATCTCTGTACGCAGCCACGCGTGCCGCTCGCGAATGGTCCGGGAGAACGGCTCGAGGAGCAGGGCGGCGCGTCGAACCGGTGCCACCAATTCGAACGCTCGCGACGTGCGCGCCACGAGCGCCGCGACACGTTCCTCCCGCGTGCCTTCGAAGGCGACCGGAGGGAGTTGACTCATCACCCGTTCGATCTGGAACTCCGATACCTGCTCGATCAGCGTCTCCATGCTGTCGAAGTGGCGGAAGACCGCACGGGTAGAAACGCCCGCTCGCTCGGCCACTTCGTGAGCCCCGGGCCGCAGCAAGCCGTCTTCGAAGCAGTCGAGCATGGCCTCGGCTACGGCGTTTCGAGTGCGCTCGGAGCGCGCGTGTCGTCCGTCGGTTGTCGGCATCCCCAAATCCTGTATTGTCACTCGGAGTGACAATAGCCGATCGACAGAAGGATGCGACGACCAAGCGGTCGCGACGCCAGAGAAGGTGGATGAGATGAACAAGGGCACGCGATTGGCGGTTGGAATCGGGGTCGGCCTGCTCCTGATCGGAACGGTGGCCTACGTCAACCGGATGGAGGTCGTGCTCGAGCTGGTCAGCCTGGCCATGGACCGGCGCCTTGACGTCGGGCCGAATCAGGATGTCCGCTGGTCGACGGGCGTGGATCCGCAGGGGAGGGCGCCGTCGGAAAGGCCGCCCAACATCGTGCTGATCCTGGCCGATGATCTCGGATGGAACGATCTCACCTTCGCTGGCGGCGGTGTTGCCGGTGGAAGCGTGCCGACACCGAATATCGACTCGATCGCCGCCGAGGGCGTGAACTTCACGAACGGCTACGCGGCGAACGGAACTTGCGCGCCTTCGCGCGCCGCCTTGATGAGTGGTCGCTACGGAACCCGCTTCGGCTTCGAGTTTACGCCCACTCCTCCTGGCATGATGCAGATCGTGCCGCGCTTGGGCGGTCGCGGCGATGGCTTGCGCGAGCCCATCTTCTACGACGATGTCGAGACCGTGCCCTACGAAGAGATGGGGATGCCGCCTTCGGAGACCACAATTGCGGAGTTGCTCGCCGACCGCGGCTACCACACCACGCACATCGGCAAGTGGCACCTCGGCCGAACCAATGGCATGGCCCCCCACGAGCAGGGTTTCGCGGAGAGCCTGCTGATGGCGAGCGGTCTCTATCTCCCAGAAGACGATCCCGACGTCGTTAACTCGAAGCAGGACTTCGACCCCATCGATCGTTTCCTGTGGGCGGCGATGAAATACGCGGCTTCGTTCAACGGAAGTCCGAGTTTCGAACCACCGCGCTACCTGACAGACTACTACACCGACGAAGCCGTCGAAGTGATCGAGGCCAACAAGGATCGCCCCTTCTTCCTCTATCTGGCGCATTGGGCGCCGCACACGCCGCTCCAGGCTTCGGGGGAAGATTACGAGGCGCTTTCGCATATCGAGAACCATCGCGAGCGTGTGTATGCGGCGATGATTCGCAGCCTGGACCGGGGCGTGGGCCGCGTGCTGGACGCGCTCGAGCGAAACGGGCTCGATGAGAACACGCTCGTGCTCTTCACTTCGGACAACGGTGGGGCCGGCTATATCGGGCTGCCCGAGGTCAATCACCCCTTCCGTGGCTGGAAGATCACGCTCTTCGAAGGCGGGATCCATGTGCCGTTCTTCGCGAAGTGGCCTGCGCGGATCGCGGCCGGCAGCGAAGTGACGGCGCCCGTTCATCATTTCGACATGTATGCCACAGCGGCGGCTGCCGCGGGCGCACCGCTCCCGAAGGACCGCAAGGTGGACGGCGTCGATCTGCTCCCATTTGCGACCGGTGAGGCCCGGGGCATCCCGCACGAATCGCTCTTCTGGCGCAGCGGCGCCTCGCAGACGGCACTCGTCAATGGCTGGAAGCTGAGCGTGAGCGATCCGCCGGGGCGCAGCTGGCTTTTTGACATGAACGCGGATCCGACAGAGCAGCACGACCTCTCGGCGGAGCGCCCAGAGAAGCTCGCAGAGCTTCGAGCCGCGTTGGCGACCCACAACGCCGAGCAGGTTCCACCCGGGTGGCACGCGCAGCTTTCGACCGCAGTCAATCTAGACAAGGATCTATCGCTTCCAGACGAGCTGAGTGACGAGTACATCTACTGGTCCAACTAGAACCGGCTCTTTTCGACGGAGACCACGGAGAATGAAAATAAAAAGCCGACAGGGTTTTGTTCGTATTGCGGGCGCTGCCCTGTTGTTGTCGCTTTCTACGGCGCTTGGCTGTGAAGCCATGGTCGGACGCATCGTCGAAGCTTCGGTCGATCGTCAAACCACCTCTATCCGGAGCGAACTGCTCGAAGACGACGCGCTTCGCGTCTTCCTGTGTGGTACGGGTTCACCGCTTCCGGATGCCGACAGCGCGGCAGCCTGCACGGTCGTGATCGCGGGTGGCCGGGTCTATGTGATCGACGTCGGGCCGGGCTCCCAGGAGGTCGCGCAACTCGCCGGGATCCCCACGCGTGCACTCGGCGGCGTCTTCCTGACCCATTTTCACTCCGATCATATCGGGGAGTTGGGCGAGTGGGCGACGCAGAGTTGGATTGCGGGTCGAACGGGCGCCTTGCACGTTTACGGGCCGCCGGGCATCGACCGCGTCGTGGGCGGCTTCAAGGAGGCCTATCGCCAAGATGACGAGTACCGCATCACGCACCACGGCCTCGAGAACCTTCCGCGCACTGCAACCGAGTGGCTTCCCCACACCGTGCCCTATGAAAGTGGTTCCGGAACGAAGGTCCTCGACGAGGGAGGGCTCGTCGTCACGGCCTTTGGCGTCGATCACAAGCCCGTCGAACCGGCCGTTGGCTATCGCTTCGACTACAAGGGTCGTTCGGTGGTGATCAGCGGCGACACCGACAAGTCGAGCAATCTCGAGAGCGTCGCGGAGGGGGCGGATCTCCTGATCCACGAGGTGCTGATCAAGAGCCTGATCTCGCAGGTCAGCGATGCAACCGGCGAGGCGGGCCGCCCCCGTTTGCAGCGACTCTCGAAGGACATTCTCGACTACCACACCAGTCCGAGCGAGGCGGCGGAGTCGGCCAGCGCCGCGGGCGTCGATACGCTCGTCTTCACCCACCTCGTGCCTCCCGTCCCGGTGCTGCGCGAATGGTTCTTCATGCGCGAAGTCGAAGCGGGTGACGTCGACGTGATGCTCGGTGAAGACGGCATGATGTTCCGCCTGCCGGTGGGAAGCGATTCGATCGACATCGGTTCCTGATGCAAATACGGAGTCGCCAGCGAGACGACTCGCCTGACGACAGGAGCACAGACCTCTCGAATCAGGAGTCGCAGCCCGAGTCGCATCGAAAAAACTGTTGAAACAAGCGAAGAAAAGCTGCTTGCCCCCTTGGCTGCCTCCGATGCAGAGGGCAGCAATGCCCAGCCGGTGCTGATGATCAACCTGCTTCGCTATCGCGACCGAGCCTCCTACCTGGAGGGCTTCGGTGCCGAAGCCTGCAGTGGTCGAGAGGCCTATGGGCGTTACGGCGCCATCGTCTCGAAGCTGATCGGCGGTGCTGGCTGACTGATGCTCAGCACGGGGGCCGTACAAGCCACCATCATTGGACCGACAGGAGAAGAATGGCATGATGCCACCCTGGTCGAGTATCCATCGCGCAAGCATTTTCTGACGATGATCGGCTTCCCGGAATACATGGCGGTGGCGGCCTATAGAACGGCTGGTCTCGAGCACTCGCGATTGATCGCGACGAATACTCCAGTGCGCTAGGCGCCGACCCGGATTGGGCGAGATCGTGGGTGAATTCGCGCCGCTTGCTAGCCGACTTCCTGGCTGGGTAGCCTGGGATCCTTCTCGAGCCCCCTACGCGCATCCAAGCGGCGGCGATTTCGGCGACGACCAATGGGAATTCTTCGACCCGCAGCGCGACTTCTCCGAGCTCGATGATCGCAGCCAGGCCGCGCCCGAGAAACTCGAGCAGATGATCGGAGGGTACGCAGTGCTTTCCGGGGAGGCCCGGCGCCAGGTCGATCCTGTGCTCGAAGCGCGGAAGCGCATGATTGCCTGGCACCGCTGCAAAGCTAGGCAGGAGGTCCCCGGGGTTTCGTGGGACAATCTCGGGACAAGGGTCAACTTCGTAGACTTTCTTCGTTTCAAGGACTTACGCTTCCTGGACCCGGGTTCGGTTGACGCCGCCTCCACCATTTTCCCCTGCTTGGCCAGCTCGCAAGGATTCCAACGGTCAAAAGAGTTCCTATCTGCAAGGCCCGGCTGGCGGAGGAGCTGGACGGCACTGCTGGGAGCGAGTCCACGTTTTCCTGGAGCACGGCACCTGCGGTATAGCTGCGACTGGCGTCGGGGTCGCGGTCATGGAGGAAGGCGAGCCAGCGATCCACCTCCTCGTGATTTTCCTCGTAGTAGTCGTGAGGATGAACGGCAACGCCGAAGACTTCATCGCTGGTCGCCGCGTCGAATGCTGTCATCATCTCATCGACCTGCCAGGTTCCACCCGCAATCAGCGCCCCGTGATTGATGTTCCAGACCTGGCCGCCGGCCAGATTCTTCAGGACGGGCGTCGAAGTCGCGCTGGCAGGACCCGGGGTCGAGCCGGTGCCGCCAGTCTGGAATTCCACTCCCGCCGGGAAGTCAAAATCCTTCGACGCCACGGTCCTGACTACAATGCTCCCGGGGAGAATCGCTTCGAGATCGGCCAGCCACTGGTCCATGTCTCCCAGGTAACCAGATGCGGTCTCGGCCTCGGGCTGGTTGCTGTAGCCGTCCCAGCCACCCGGGTGGGTCAGGACGTGGTGGTGCCCCCCGATTTCGTGGCCGTCGGTTGCCCAGTGGGCGATGTCCCCGGGTCCATCGAGTGCACTTGCGATGATTGGTCCCCATTGAGGGTTCAGCTGGATGGTCAGCACTTGGTCGTATCCCTCGGCGGCGGCGACGAGGGCACCGAGAGCGTTCCAGTCGGCGGCGTCGGCATATTGGGGGTCGCAGTGGATGGCGATGAAATAGCGCCCGGGTTCCGCGTTCGTTGCGGCACCCCATCCGAGCACAGCAAAGAGGCAGCCAATCGCAAGGAGTCTTCTCTGCATGACCACGGAAGAAAGCGAAGCCCGTGAGATGTGTCCAGTGACTGCCAAATCACAGACTCATGCTCTCCTCCCAAGAGTCATTCCCCTGCGCCCAGAGGGAGCGCTTTACAGCCGCTTCGGGATGGGCCAATCGCCTACCCCGGAAAGCGTCCGGACCTCCTCTGCAGTTTGCTCTGAAATGTTGTTCAGCCGGCAGACCTCTCGGATGTTTCCTGTCTGCTCAGCCTCGTTCAAAACCCCGATGATCTGCTCTTCTGCCAATCGCTTCCGCTTAATCTCGTCTCCGATCAGCCAGGAAGGCTAGCTCAGAGACTGGATCCATTATCGCGAGGTCGGCCAAGACTGGTGCTGCTATTTTTCGCTGCATACTTTGGGTTATTCGATGTTGAGGTGACTGCGCTGCCGCTCAAAGAATGCAATCGAACTCATTCCTATCATCAACATTACAAGCACCATCTTCCCCTCAAGGGAAATCGCAGACACGGGTCCTGCGGGCGCGGGGGATCATGCAGGATTGGAATCGTTTCCAGGATTGTTCGTGATATTCGTCTGATTGGAACCGTCAGCCGCATTCATCACATAGATTTCGTCATTGCTATCTCGTTCGGAAGTGAAGGCAATCTTCGATGCAGCCATGGCTGCCCCCGCACTCACGGTCATCAAGAAGACAAAGAAACAAACAACAGATTTTCATATCACAAAACTCCTTGCGAAGGAGAACACGGCTTCAAGAACAATCCGAGTTGCAACATTGCCATTGTTGTTCATAGCGCGGGAGAAGGGAAGCGAAATTGGACCAGACGGAGCCAGGAGCCTTTGGAGGGGGACTTCTTGGCTGGGGTAGAAAAATGGTCATCTGGGATTTTGGTCGGTTTCTCACATGTGGGAAACAGACACTGAATCGAGAACTAGATGTGGGAACCCGATCTTCTCTTGGATGCGCTGAATCCATCCAATCTCAATCCGAGGAGGAATGCGGTGTTGGGTTCGGGAATTACCTGTAGATTGAAATCAGCGCGGATAGGAAAACAAGCGGGCTTTTCCGCACCACCGATACTAGTCATTACGATAAATAGGCTCCGAAGGGGCCCCCTTCCGGGCTCGTCTCGCCAGAAAACGAGTCCGCTAGAGTGGGCCGATGCGCACACTCCTCGCCGGGCTGCTCTTCTTCGTACTCGGGGCCACGACTGCTTTTGTGATCTTGAGTCGGACCGGCGTGCCGATGCCCGCCGTCGCCACCGCATCTCCGGACTCGGCTCGTAGTGCCTGGACCCAATTCGCTGAACGCATGGCTCTGCTCGGGGACCGCGTGCAGGGGGCAGACTTTCCATCCGGGGAAGCGGATCGTGTCAGGCTCCTGCGGCATTTGGTCGGTGTCATGATCGAGGGCTTGCAATGGCACGTCGACCACGGAAGCGCGGCACATCCGACCCTGATGGCGAGCAATGGCCGCTTCCAACAATGGGGCGCGCCAAACGCGGATAACGTGTACTACCGCGCCCACGTGGATCCCCATTTCGACTATCGCCTTACAGGGGATTTGTCGGGCATCGATCACGTCGCGATCTCACTGTCGACGGGAGACATGCACATGGGTGCGTTCGAAACCTCGCGGAATGTCGATGTTCCCGAACTTGCACCTGACCGAGAGGGCAGGTTCTCGCTGGCCATCAGCAGCGAAAGAGCGCGTGGGCCCTGGCTGGCGATGGAGCCCGACCATCGGATCTTGTCCGTGCGGATCTATCTCGACGATTGGGAATGGGATCGCGCGCCCGAACTCTTTCTCGAACGTGTCGGCGCCGAGGGTGAATCTCCGCCTGAATTCACCGACGTCGAACTCGCGCGCCGGATCACGCGCGCAGGCGACTGGATCGAAGCGAACATCCTGTTCTGGAATGCCTGGCTGAACCAACGCCTCGTGTTCATCCCCGACAACGCTTCGCTGCTGGCAGCGAAGGTCGACGGCGGCTCGGACGACTTGTTTTACGGAGGCATCGCGTACGAACTGGAGCCGGACGAGGCGCTGATGATCGAGGGCCCCATGGCCGAAGGGCAGTACTGGTCGTTTCAGCGCGCCGCGCTCGGGTCCTTCGATACGAACTACACCGATCATCTGACGAGTCTGAATCGACTCCAGGTGCGTTCTCACGGTGAGGGTCGCTTCGTGCTCGTCGTGAGCCATCGAGATCCCGGCGTCGCAAATTGGATCGACACCGAAGGCCAAGCGCGAGGTCTGATCGCCCACCGCTGGATTGGCGTGCGTGAGAGACCGGATCTCGAGACCCGGAAGATCCGCTTCGATGAGCTGGGCGATGTCTTGCCATCGGACGTCGTCCGGATCACGTCGTCGGAACGGCGAAAGCAGATTGCGGTCCGCCAGAAGCAGTCTGCTTTACGTCCTTGAGCCGATCCACTCCTGCCTGCGCCCGGAGCATAGAGGGGCCTGGAAGGGATCGTTGCCGAGCAGGCGATGCCCGCGATCCAGGGCTGCGGCGTGCAGCGGGGCTACGGGCTCGTCCGCTGATGGTCGTCGACCCAGGCGTCCCGGGTGTCGTCGATCCCGGGGCCGAGGTCGAAAGCAGGGTAGGGGAGCGGCGTCGCACCCTGTTCGGCTAACGCCTGCTCGTAGGCATCCCGCCCAACGCCGAGGCTCCGAACGTCGCCATGGGTGAGCTCGATGAAGCGCGCGCCTTCGGATCCGGCGACGATCGGGCCGAGCTCGCAGCCGGCCGGCACCTCCACGTGCGTGCCGGCTGGACACCAGCGGCCGTCGAACCACGCACCGCCATCGAGCACCCAGACCATGTGGGTACCCAGCCAGCGCTCGCGCCGCGTCACCATGCTCGGGTCGTGTTCCACGAGCGCGGACGTGAAGTCGGGCCGGGCGATCGCCCACTGGGCCCGCACCACAGCGACCCTGTCGCCGGCGCCGCGCTGGCGCCGAAGTTCGACCCACGGGAGGTCGTCGTAGCGGGCCAACACTTCGGCCAGTCCCGGCACCCGAGGCGTGCCCCGCTCGGCGCCCGTGTCGCCGCGCGGGTCGCGGAACCAGCTCCCCAGGTCGAGCGGCGGGTTGGGGAGCGGGGTGACGCCCCGGGCCGCGATCTCGCGCTCGTATGACTCGGGCTCGTCGCCCCAGCCGCCGAATTCACCGAAGCTCAGCTCCCAGCAGGTGACGCCCTCGGTCCCGGCGACGATCGGTCCGAAGGTGGCACCGAGGGGAACGTGGACGTGCGTGCCGGCCGTGCACCAATCGCCGTTGATCCAAGCGCCGCCGTCGAGTACGACCACGACATGTTCGCTGCGGTGGCCGTGGCGACGCACGACCATGCCTGGATCGTAGTGGACGTGGGCCGATAGGCACCGCGGGTGCATCACGGGCCACTGCTCGCGCACGGCGGACTCACTGCCGTCGGCGTTGCGCTGGCGCTGCACCGGCGTCCAGGCGATGTCGTCGACGTGGTGGAACGTGGTGTCAATAGACTCGATTCCGGGCCGGGGGCTGCTCATGGGCGAAGCCTAGTCCATTGAGAAGCTCCTCGGCTCTTCCGATTAGAGCAGGAAAATGCCAGGGGTGGGCCTGTGTGTTCTCATACGTCGACGGCGGATCGGGCGTAGACTCGATGAAGCTGGCGATGCCCCAGGGCACAAGAGGGATTGGCACGCGCGACTTCCACTGCCCGTTGACGGATTTGCAGATGCCAGGCACGGATGGACTTCAGCTCTTCGTCCTCCCCAGGAGCAACCTCCATCCGACTGATGTGGCGGGGAGTAGGAAGAATAAGCCCCGTTTTCCGCACCAACGATACTCGTCATTACGACAAATAGGTTCCATCCTTGCTCGTCGCGACGAACTGTTCGATCAATGCGATCACCATCTCTGGCGCGTCCTCCTGCGCGAAATGTCCCACTCCGGGCAAGCGGATGGAGGGTGCCTCCGGCCAGATCTCACGCAACGTCGCCTCGACGAGGAGGGCCGGTGCCGTCCGGTCCTGCTCGCCCAGCAGCATCACCGCGGGCTTCTTCCGCAGCGCCTCGACCCTTGTCGGCTCCTTCATCGGCGCTTCGGTATAGGCCCAGGAGACGGGATCGATCGTATTGAGCGGGAATGCCTTGGCACCTATGCAATCCGCGGGCATCGGGAAGGGGGCGGCGTAGGCCCGGATCCACTCGTCTGTGATCACATCGTTGTTCTCGAAGCCGATCAGCTTGAGCACGGACAGAACGTTTCGCGAGAGATGGCTCATCACGGGATCGAAGGCAGCGCTGGTGAAGAACTCCGCCCACGGCGTCGCGCCGGCCCTCATCAGCGCTGCGGGATCCACATCCTTGGGCATTCCGACGCGTGTCATCGAATCGATGTAGATCATTCTCCGGATCCGTTTCGGATGCCGGAACGCAAAATTCGTTCCGATCGGTCCGCCCCAGTCCTGCATCACGAACGTGATGCCATCTGCGTCGAGAGAAAGCAGTAGGGCATCCAGGTTGTCGCAATGCTCCTCGACGGAGTAGGCACGGTCCTGTGGCGTCTCGCTCTTTCCGAAGCCCATGTGGTCCGGGACGATCACGCGCCCGATCCCGCCGAGGCGGGGAACGAAGCGCCGATAGATGTAGCCCCATGTCGGCTCACCATGCAGGCAGACGAAGGTCTCGGGCCCGTCTCGCCTTCCCTCGTCGATGAAGTGGTGTCGAAAGCCCCGGCCCTCGAAGTAGCGCGCCTCGAAGGGCCATGAGCCGCTGAACGTCTCGCCTTCGTCGATCATGCAGATCCCCTCTCTGAAGTCCGTGCGTGGCGCGCCACGCGAGCCGAACGCCCGGGCTCGCCTGCGCGAATCGTCGCCGCTCGCCCTAGACGTCCTCGTAGAGCGCCCGGCGCTCGATGGGCATCGCGTCCAGATACGCTCGGGCTTCGTCCCGCGGCATGGCCTCCACCCGCCCATCCTCGTGCTGGATCGTCACGCCGCCCTGAGTCCACATCTTGAGCCGCTTAGCACGAACCTTCCTCTCCGGGTGACAAACGAGATTGCACGCGCTGCACATGATGTTCGTCCGGATGCCCTTCTGGGCATCGTAGAAGCCGCCGGGCACGTCGGGGCGACGGGCCGTATCGGTCGCGATCTCGATGAGCGAAGGGAAGAGTTCGTCGTCATTTTGCGAAAGCTGCTTCCTTCCCGGACCCCATGAGCTGAACCTTCCATCCTCCGAGAGGCCCGTCATGCCCTGCATGTGGGCGGCGCAGCGCATAGGGTGGAGGCGCGCCGAGTACTTGTGATGGTCGTGCTCGCCCATCTTAACGGTCGTGAAGTCCGTCCGGCTCATAAAGCTCGTCGGGCACGCCTGGCCACACCAGTCGCATTCGTCGCAGTAGTTGGCGTCCCGGTCTAGGGCGGGTGTCGGCAGGAGGTCCGCCGCCGTGACGCAAGCACCCAACACGATGGCCGCGCCGTGGGATTCGGTCAGGATGTTTCCCGACATGCCGAAGAAGCCGACGCCCGCGGCCGCGGCGAGCATTCGCTGGGAGATGACGGGCAGGATGCCCATCATGACATAGGCCTCGCCGGCCGGGTTGAGGAGGGCGGCCTCGCGTTGTCGCTCGTTGCTCGGCATGACGTCGAGAGGCGTTCCGTCGGCGGGGGTGTTGCCGGCGTAGACGACCTCGGCCGCGTATCCGAACTTGTGGAGCTGATTGGTCGTTTCGCCCATCAAGCCCTGGACGATGTTGTTGACCTGGATGTATTCCTTCTGATAGGGCTCGTGATCGATCTTGCCCATGTAGAGCTCGAGCTTGTGATCGTCGAGGGGGTAGGAGACGACGATCGCCGAGCGAGCGCCCTCCAGCTGACGAGTGAGGTCGGTCGACGGCGGGCCGCCTTCGAGTCCTTCCTGATTGCAGACACCGACGGCATTGCAGCCGGCATTCGTGAGAAAAGCGATCAGGCGGTCGCGAATCGTTTCGAGGTCGAGATGCTCGGACATCAGGCCTCCCCTGAACGCTGCGCATTTCGTCGGCGGATCCCGTGTGCGGGCGCCACCCGCGCCTGTAGAGCTCCACAGGAGGAGTCTACGAGCATGGGGACGTGTCCGTCGAGGCCCTGAAACAGTAGGATAAACCAGAATTAGACTCTGAGAAAATGTCCAGGATCAAGGTACTCTCCTCCCGCTTCCGACTCTACACTCGCGAAGAGCACAAAGTCGAGCGAGGATTAGGGCAGCGCGATCGGAACTCCCGTGCTCCGTTTTTCCGCGCACGGAGGCTCCAGCATGTCCACTGCGTCGACAGATCCCTCGGAAAACCCGGAGGAGGGCGATTGGGCGGTCGAGTCGCTCTTCCACTTCGTCGTGAACGCGACGAATTTCGAGCGCTCTCTCGAGTTCTACCAACGGCTCGGCTTCCGCGTCCTGCGCGACAACCGAGACGTCATCTGGCCGAGCTATGTCGGCGAAAATTTTGGCATGGAGGCTGCCCAGGGCCGCGGCGCGCTGCTCGGGCTAGGCGAATCGGAACACCACACTCGCCTCGATCTGATCGAGTGGCTCGAACCGCGCTGGGAGAACCCAAACGGCCCGCCCTCCCCAAAGCGCGTGCCACGCATCATGGCTCTACGTACGCGGAACCTTCGACGCGCGTACGAGGACTTGCGGAGCCAGGGCGTCGAATTCATCGCCACTCCTCGGGATCCCGATCCCGTCACGGGGGTCGAATCGGTCGTTTGCTGTCGCGACCCGGACGGTTATGTCGTCGAGCTGATCGAATATATCGGAGGTCGACTCGGCAGCCGGGTCGACGATCTCGAAATGCGCTCGGACGACGAGGCATGAGTGTGCTCGACGAAAGGGCAGGGATCGCTCACCGAAGAGTTTGGGTCGTGGGCGCGGGGGGCGGAGGGATCGGAACCGCCGTGGCGGGCGAGCTCGCTCGGGCCGGCGCGCAGGTCGTCGCAATCGATCGCGACCGCAGCGCCCTGGAGGTCACGATCGCCGCCGGAGAAGGCGCTTCCGGGACGATCGAAGGCGTGGTCCTGGACGCGGGCGATCGCGAACAGATGGAAGAATTCGCTCGCGCGGAAACGCGGGCCAATCGGAATGCCTGGGGTCTCGTGAATATCGTCGGAGGACTGGGACGAGACCAATTCGCAGCAATCGCGGACACGCAGGACGCGACCTTCGACGCCGTTCTGCACCTGAACCTGCGGGCCTCCTGGCTCTCCTCGCAGATCTTCGCAAGGACGCTCGTCGCCGCCTCACGCGGCGGTAGCATCGTCCAACTCGCTTCGATCGCAGCGCTGCAGGCGATGCCCTTCGGCGCGACCTATTCGATGGCGAAAGCGGCGTTGATCTCGCTATCCCGAACCCAGGCGATCGAATGGGGTCCGCACGGGATTCGAGTCAACACGATCGCCGCGGGTACGATCCGCACGCCCCGGGCGGTCACGTCCAACGACGAGCGCGATCGCCGCATCATCCCCCTCGGCCGCAGGGGAAACGCCGAGGACATTGCCGGAGCCGCTCTCTTTCTGCTTTCCGACCTCGCGGCCTTCGTCACGGGGCAGGTCGTCGCCGTCGACGGCGGCGCTTCGATCAAGCCTTCCTATCTCGGAGACGATGGGCTCCCGATCTTCGTGGAGGACGAGGAATTGCGCGAGCGACTCCTCGGGGCCCGGAAGGAAAGTACCTGAGCGGGAGCCGACCTCTGCCGAGGGTAATACCCGTCCTCGATTCGGTTATGCTCGAACTCCGACCATGAACATGCGCCGAGCCGCCCTCGATCGCGGCGCCACGAATGAACACATGGGTATGGACACGATCATCATCGGGGCAGGATCCGCGGGTTGCGTGCTCGCGGCGCGGCCCGCTCTTGACCTCCAAGGACGATGTCGACCTCGAGAAGAAGCTGGCAATCTGGGAGCGCTTCTACAACAACGCCCGACCGCACGGCGCGCACATAAGGAAAGACGCCGTGCGAGGTGCTGAGAGAAAAAATAAGCTAATGAAACTCGTCCGGCTGGATTGCTAATATCACAGCATGGACTCGGGGCTTCTCGGACGGGATAGGAGGCTCAAAAGCCGTGCCCCAGCATTCGAGGGGAACGAGTTGCCATTTCGCGTGCCTTCGTGAGGACTTCGCCCAGGGTCCATTCTCCGACTCACCCGTGGCCCCACGAATTCGAGGCTGAGCAGCGAGTCAGCGCCGGCTTGCCAGCCAGCCGCCCGCAGCCACGAGCACCAGCAGCAACCCGCGAGCGGGGAGCCCCAGAGCGGGGGTCTCCACCGCAATCGACGCCCGACAAGAGGCCATGAGCCGGTCGAGGTTGTCGAATTTGTCCTGCCAGATCTGGGTCCAGTCGTCCTGAAGGATCCCGCCGGTATCGCCGGAGTTGGGATTCCAGCTCCAATAAAAGAAATGACAGATCTGCTTGTCGATGAAGTAATCGATCAATTCGTCCTGCCAGGCCACGTCCGTTGCTGCGCCACCGTGGCCGTAGCGGCCGCCGAACTCCCCGGGTGCGACAACGCGGCCCTGGTCCGCGATGAAACCGAAATGCGTATCCCAGATAGCGGGCAGGTTGCCGGGGAAGTTCGGGTCGTTGAAATAGGACTGCGCGAAGACGTCCGGGCCGTAGACGTGCGGTGAAAACACGAGCTTGCTCGCAGAAATGCCGAGAGGCGAGCAGGCCTCGGGCTCGAGGTTTCCGCCCCACCAATGGCCCGATAAGGAAGTACAATGGGAGTTTTCCGCGATCCCCTCGACGAAGATCAGTGGGTTGGGGTTCGCGGCCAGGATCGCCGCGCTCGCCCGCTCGGCCGCTTCGTTCCAGTCGGTCGCGGCATTGCCCGTTCCCCATGTGGCGGCGCCGTGTGGTTCGTTCTTGAGGTCGATGCCGATGAAATGATCGGTCCCGCTATAACGCGTCGCGACGAAGACTAGATCATTGATCCAATCGGATTCGGAATAGGTCGCCGTATACCAGAGTTCGGAGATCGAGTTGCAGTCGGGGCGGTGGTGGTCGAACAGGATGTAGATTCCTGCCGCATCGAGGGCCGACACCACTTCGTCGAGCACTTCGAGCGACCCGAGTCCCTGGAGCGCACTGTTCTGCGAATAGTCGATCGAACTCGGTGTGACGTTGGTCAGGGTGGTGGGGCAGAAAGGCAGGCGAACCGCGTTGAAGCCGAGGCCCGCAATCTGGGCGATCATGTCCTCGTAATTTCGGCTCCATAGGCCGTGGGGAACGTGGTTGGTGGTTTCGGCGCCGAACCAGTTGACGCCAAAGAGTTGAATCTCCTGGCCGTCCCGCATCAGCCGTTTCCCGGAGACCTCGTAGACGGCGGAAGTGGCCGCCGAAGCAATGCAAAGAAGCGACAGGATTGAAAGAGCCAGACGCAGCGACATGAGCACCATGAACCTCCGAACGAGCCCGCCTGCAACGGGCAGATATTGCAACGACGAGACCCGGGTCGTCTAGCAGTTTAGGAAATGGAGTTTGCGGCTCCCCGGCTGGGTCCGTTCGCATACGACTTCATGACCAATTTCCTCACGCAGGAAGGGCGGCATGCACGAGACTCTGGGAGTGGGAAGAATAAGCCCCATTTTCCGCGCCACCGATACTGGTCATTACGACAAATAGGCCCCGAAGGGAGCCCTCCCTCCGGGTTCTCCTCCTGTTCAACCTGATCCCGGTCGCGCCACTCGACGGGTCGGTGGTGGTCGGAAGCTTCGTGCCCGCGTACGGTGCCTTTCTGCGCAACCCGACGAACGCGACGTACACTTGGGTGGCCTTCGGCCTGGTGTTCGTGCTCGCCGGCGAGCTATTCGGCGTTGGAGCCGACCTCGTCTCGATCTACGTGCGCTGGGTGGCGGGCGCGTAGAACCTGCGGGGGCCAAGCTGCCTTCGTTGCATTGGGGCAGGCGATCGCCCGCTCGCGTAAGCGCGATATCAATCCGCCCCCACCCGCGTCCAGTCTCCAAGCAAGCAGAGTCGACCGGCGGCTCGCCAATCGCAGGAGACCGAGATGGATCGATGTAGACCTTTCAGACCGCGTAGAGGCCTCGTGCCGAGGCACACGGCCTCGCGCTTCGCGCCCGCTGCGATCGCAACGCTGATGCTCGTCTTCGGCTGGACCGAGGGGGCAGTCGCCGCGAAAGAGGGGGCGGCCTTCGGTGTGAACAACTTCAGCGGCTCCGGAGAATGTGGCTCAGCCGATCTCAGATGGTCGGACGAATTCATCGACGGACTTCTCGACGCCCTCGACGACCACGGCTGGGACTCGACCGAGAGGTGGATGAACTCGGCGGTCGACGGACGAGACTGGACCGATTCTTCGCTCGAGGTGTGGGGCGCCGACGAGAACGATCCCTATGCCGTCGACCACGCAGACGTCGGTATGATCTCAAGCCACGGCGCACACGTTCACAGCTCCGCGGGTTACTACAGCTACTTCGTGATGGGCGACGACAACACGAGCGAGGATTGTCGCCCGAATTCCACGGACCAGATGCTCTTTGGTAATACGTCGGCCGGCGACCTTGAGGTGCTGATCCTCGCGGCCTGTCAGACCGCCCATCACGACGTCTGGACGGACGGGGGATATTTTCATGTTCGCGAGCGCGACGGGAGCCTGTCGACCTGGCTCGGCTTCCATGGCGACAGCTACGACTCTCGAAGCGACGCCAATCGCATGGAGGACTACGCCCAGACCTCCTTCTACAACGGGCTGGGCGACAACTGGATCGACGAGATGTATCGGAATCCGATCGGATGGAACAACACTCAGTGTCCGACCGCGGTCGTCTTCTGCGAAGACGGCAGAGATTGTGATCGGCAGTTTGACTACGGCGGATTTGATGACCGCTTCAAGGTCGCATTGAGCGACGTGAAGAGAATTTCGACCTACTACTACATTTCCGGATGCAACCCGTCTAACGGAGGGACCCTGCCATGAAGAATCTCGAGACCGTGTTCACCGACTGGACGATCCTCACCCTCGCGTTCATTGCGGCGGCGATCGCCACCCTCCATCCACTCTCGGCACAGGCGCTGAGTCCATCCGAGCTGCTCGATCGAATGAACACGAGTGCCCTCATCCTGCCGGTCGAGAACGTGATCCCATCGAGCGCCCTAGAGTTCGACGCGGGCGTCGTCCTCGGCCAGCAGGGCCCCGAGATCGCCGGGCTGGTTGGCGAGGCCTTCGCAGAGCCCACGCCAGTCCCGAACGGCTCGATCGCTAGCTCGGCGAATTACGAGTACCTGCTGCACCCCGACGTCTCGCGATTTCTGCTGGTCGTGTCGGAGGACGGCATGCCGGTCTCGATTCCGCAGGAGACGACGCCGGAGCAGGACACGCGAGCAAAGCTCGCTCAGCTCGGTATCCACGGGGGAGAACTCGGTACGATCGAACACCACAACCTGATGGCGCAAGAGATGAACGACCAGGGCGAGCTCGGAGTTGCCGAGATCTTCGCTCACAAGGTCTTCGTCCGTCGGTCGATCGGCGGTGTCAATCTTCTCGACTCGCACATCGTGACCAGCTACACGCCCGATAGTCGATTCAAGAAGATGATCGGCCGGTGGCCGGGACTTGCAAGCGAGGGGCACTCGCTCAATACGTCGATCTCCGTCGACGAAGCAAAGTTGCTCGTGCTCGACCGGTTGGTCGCCGAAGGCGACACGGATCCGGTCGCCGACATCGTCGTCGACTCCGTGTACGAGGAGCGACCGGAGCTAAACGGGCGTGTCGCGCTGGCCCTCATGCTCCGCGCGACGGTGCACACGGAGCCATTGGGGTTGGCCGACGGGGACGGCGCCTGGGGCGAAAAGGCACGCCGCTACCTCGTATCCCCGGTCCCCGAGCCCGCCTTCGCGACGAGTCTCGCACTCGGCGTCGCCATCTTGGTGGGGGTCGGCGTGCGGCGGTGCTAGCTCACTATAAGAATTCCGGCTCTTCCGGGTTTTGTGTGGGTCCGATAGGGGCGCGTCAGCTTTCTCTCAGTTGGGACCCGGTGGCGGGGATCCAGGACCGGGCCGTTCGCCGAGGACTGACTCGAAGGAAGAAACAGCGACCGCGCCGCATCGGAGTCGACGAGACGTCGTTCCGCAAGCGGGCCGAGTACATCACGGTGGTGAACGATCTTGATCGCA
>PBIX01000057.1 GCA_002720975.1 Planctomycetota bacterium
ACCAGGTCGAACGCGGCCGATTCAAATGGCAGACGTTCCGAATCGGCTTGCACCCCACGCCCGTGGCCACGCATGCGACAGGCCTGCAGGTGCGCGCTGCTGGCATCGAGGTGGTGAAGCTGTGTGCCCACCGCACCCAGGCTGTCGAGGAAGCCTCCCACGCCGGTGCCCGCATCCAGCACGCGACCTGTGGGAGAGCCGTTGCGCGTGGCCTCTTCAAGGGCCATGCACAGAGCACGCCGGCCACGGAACCACCAGTGGCTCGCCTCCAGGTCGGCTAGTTGCTGAGACGCCAGGGCGTCCATCAGCGGTGGCTGGCCACGGCGACCAGCTCGTCCATCGGGTTGCAGTAGAAGCACGGGTTGCCCAATCGAAGGAGCGGACGCAAGCAGCGCTCGAGCCATGGGGAGATACGTGTGGCGCGCTCCACAAGGAAGTCCAGCCGAATCAGCTTGCCCGCGTGGCGTGCTCCCATCGTCTCCACGGCGAACCCCGCTCCCTCCAAGGCCGCCCGCAGGGTGCCCCGGTGGAAATGCGCCAGGTGTTCGGCGTGCTTGTAGTGTTGCCAGCGACGTCCCAGGAGTCGGGCGAAGGGGCTGGCCACATTCTGGGTCAACACCAGGATGCGACCACCGGGGGCGAGGTGGGCGGCCGCCCGCTGGAGGGCGGCTTGGGGCAGGGGCAGGTGCTCAAGCACGTCCCAGAAGGTGATCAGGTCGAAGAGTTCGCCCTCTCTCTGACACTCCAGGCCCCCGGCTCGGACACGCTCGGGTCCCAGGCGCTCGCGTGCCACCTCGCACATTGTCGGCGAGGGTTCGAGCCCGAGGGTGCACCAACCCGACTCTTCCATGACCTGGAGAAAGCCGCCTGCCGCGCACCCCACGTCCAGCACGGACCCGGGCTCCGGCAGGTGGTAGGACAAGCCCCGCAGGCGCCGCCGGAAGGTCTCGGCGATCAGGTCTGTGTCGCCGAGGTAGTCCCGGTAGCCGCGCAGGCGCGGGGTGGGGGAGGCCCAGTAGGTCGCATCGTAGACCTCTGGCAAGAGGGCCTCGTCCGCTATGCGCGGGCTGACGTAGGTCAGGTCGCAGCCCGAGCACAGCCACACCCCGAAGGGGGGCTCCTGGAAACGGGACCGGCGCTGGGTTCCGCCGCACAAGGGGCAGGGGGCCTCCTGCAAGGCGGCGGAAGGCGTGTCGTGGACCTGTCGGACACTCATGCTTTCTTCTGGGGCGTGTTCCGTAGCGTGACCTGGAAGACGGACCCCCCGCCCTTGCGCGTACTCACCCGAATGCGGGCGCGGATGGCATCCACGTGCATCTGGACCAGGTGCAGTCCCAGCCCCGTGCCGTGGGTGGTGCGCGTGCTCTCATCACCCAACCGGTAAAAGGCATCGAAGATGCGACTGCGCTCACCCGAGGGGATGCCAGGGCCACGGTCCGCTACCTCCAGCAGGACCCGGCCCCGGCGGTCGAGGCTGGTCCGTACCTCCAGCGGCGCCGCACCTTCATCAACGGGGGCGTACTTGCGTGCGTTCTCCACCAGATTGACCAGGATGCCTCGGACGGCTCCTTCTTCCAGGAGCACGGTGGGCAGGTCCTCTCGGAGGTGGAAAGTGATATCGGTGGCCTCGGTGCCATCGGTCATCTGGAGCTCGGGCATGGCGGCCCGCACGGCGTCGTTGAGGGAGCCGGGCTCCGGTGCGGCCTCCATGTCGGCCAGGCGCCTCGACTCCAGCAGGCCATCCACCAGGGTGTCGAGCCGATTGGTCTCCCGCACGATGCGTTGCAGATAGTCCGCCCGTTTCTGCTCATCACCCGCCCACCCATCCCGCAGCATCTCGCTGTAGAGCTTGACCGAGGCCAAGGGCGTGCGCAGCTCGTGGGTCACGGCGGCCACGAAGTTCTCCGTGCGGCGGGCGCGTTCCTGGGAGTTCTGGACGCTGGAGCGGAGCAGACGCACACCCACCACCAAGGAGATGATCATGACCGTTCCCACCCCGAGAAGGGAGGCGAGGGTGCTGCGTAGGCGCTCGCGCAGCTCGCTGCTGGGAAAGGCGACCTCCACCCAGGCCTTCTCGAAGTCCTGGTCGTCGTCGAGGGCCACGTCCAATTCTTCGAACAGGTTGAAGCGCGAGGTGACAAGGTCCGCCGACTGATCGTCCCATTCATCGTTCGGCCCGAACATCTTGATGCTCGGACCCAGGATGCGTAGAGCCTCGGCTTGGGGTAGATCGTGCAGGAACCACTCGCTATCCAACTCAAAGCCCTGGACGAGCACGGTATCCCGGCCCAGCTCCTCAAAACACGTGGGGATGGGAATGAGGGCTGGAAGAGGCTCGACGTAGACCTTGCGGATGGCGATCAGTCTCAGCCGCCCCTGCTTGTCGCGGCGGCCTTCGAGCCTGAGGGGGCCCGTGTGTACACGCAGGGTCTGCAGATCCCCGATGCTGCGGCGTAAGAGGCCTATGTCGGCGTTGAGGCAGGCGGGGTCACGGCGCGACCCGAGGTTGAGTGCGAGGAGCTCGATGGGAAAAGGCTCTCCTACGCTGGTCTCCCCGCGCTGGAATTCATCGCTGGGAGCTTCGAAGGGCTGCTGGAACTCGCGCCACATGAGTACCTCTCGCACGAAGTCCTGCTGTTCCAACCCGCGCGTGGCCTCCCCAGACCACAGATCCACCTCCTGCTCGCTCGTGAGTCCGTGGGGGACTTCCGGTCGGCCGCGCAGGAGCAAGGGCTCCTGGTCGCCCTCCTGGCTCAGGTTCCAGGAGAACCAGGCCAATACGCCTGGAGGCCGCAACTTGAGGGCGAGATCGGAGGTGATCGGTGCCAGGGTGGGGCGGCCTTCAGCTCCCAGGATCGTCCCCTTCTCCCAGTAGTCCTGGTGGTAGTGGTAGAACTCGCGCGCGTCCTCGCGGGCAATGAGATCGCGCAGGCGACTCTCAATACCCGAGCGCAGGCGCGCCGCACTATCGCGCACCTCCCGGGGTAGCTGCTCCAGCTGATTGGAGTGGCTCTTCAGGAGCAGTTTGAGGAACAGGCCCCCGAGCACCAGGGCGGGCACGAGAACCAAGACCGTATACAGCAGAAGTGCCCGTCTATCCGCGCGGGTAGCCCGGGTCGGATGCGGGGCAGGCGTTGCCGCTTGGCTCAGCTGTACCACCGATAGCCCTTACCCCGCACGGTCTGTATGAGCGTCGGCTCGGACGGGTTGGGTTCCACCTTGCGGCGCAGACCGACGATGTGAATATCCACCGTACGCGTTTCCACGTTGGCGCTCTTGTAGTGCCACACATCGAGGAGAAGGTCATCACGGGTGACGACCCGGTCGCGATTCGCAATGAGGTACGTGAGCATGTCCCCCTCACGCGGGGTGATCGCGAGGACCTCGCCATCACGGTGCACCTCAAGGCGCGCCAGATCGACGCGGATGCCCCCTGGTAGCTCCAGCATCTCGGGCGGCGCCGTGTCGAGCTCGACGCGGCGGAACTGCGCTTCCACCCGCGCGAGCAGCTCGCGAGGTGAGAACGGTTTCTTCATGTAGTCGTCGGCGCCCAGCTGGAATCCGGCCAGCAGGTCCTCTTCGGAGGCCAGGGCGGAGAGGATCAGGACCCGGACCTTGTTGCCGGCCGCACGCAGGTCGCGCAGCACATCGAGGCCGTTCTTGCCCGGCAGCATCAGGTCCAACACCAGGAGGTCCGGGTTGTGCTCGGCGATGGCCGCCGCGGCCGAGGCGCCGTCGAGGCAGAGATGAGCACTGTAGCCGGCATGCTCGAGGGCGTCTCGCAAGCCAAGCGCCAGAGCCTGCTCATCCTCGATGACAAGCACGGTCTTGACCGTCGTGTCCTGGTCGGAAGTGGACTCGGGGGAACCGGATACCTGAGAGTTGGGATCAGACATGCTGTATGGGCGTGTAGGGCGTGGGAATGGTAACGCGCTCGCTCTCGCGAGGCAGGGGGGACTCATTCGAGGGGCAGGCTGAGCCCTTCATACGGGGTACACCGGCCGGGGGATCATACGGATCGCGTAAAGGTCCTGTTCTCGGCTCCCCTGCGCCATAGCGGTCGCCGTGCCTGCGGCGCCAGATACGCACCAGGTCAACGAGAGATGTGAGAACGGCGTGGACCACGTGCACCTTGCTGTCCTGCTGGTGGGCCCAGCGCACGGGGACCTCCACGAGGCGCAGTCCCTGGGCCTGTGCGCACACGGCCCACTCCACGTCGAAGGCCCAGCCATCCACGCGGGTGCACTTCACAAAGGCCTCTGCGGTGGGGCGTCCCAGGGCCTTGAACCCGCAGGTCAGGTCTCCCAGACCCAACCCGAAGAGGCCGTTGGTCAGGGCCGTGAAGCCGCGCCCCAACTCCTCCCGGAGGCGGGGCTGCCGATTCAGCAACCGTGCGCCCTGCACCCGGCGCGAGCCGAAGACCAGGTCGGCCCCGCTCTCGAGGGCGTCGAGCAGGTCACAGGCGCAGGCGGGATCCGCTGAGAGGTCCGCGTCGGTGATCAACATCCACTCTCCGCGCGCTGCGGCCAGGCCGGCCCGCACGGCGGCGCCCTTGCCCTTGTTCCGGCTCAACTTCACCAGTTGCACCCTGGAATCACGTTGGGACCAGCGGCGTGCGATCTCGGCGCTAGCGTCCCGTGAGCCATCATCCACCACCAGCAACTCCAGCCTCCACCCCCGTAGGGTGGTGAGGAGCCGCTCGATGGAGCGGGCCAGCACCACCTCCTCGTTGTACACCGGCAGCACGATGCTCAGCTGGGGAGGACCCTGCGATGGGACTGCGGTGGTGGGCGGGGCGGGGGAGGGGTTTGAGGCGGTCATGAAAGTGGCATTCGGCGTCTCGGATCGGCAGCATCGTCGCTGGAGGCGCGCGCTTCCAATCATATTCCCCCGATGGACTCCACGCCCCTCGTCTCCAGCCAATCCCGGCCCACCCGCTGGGCCGCGCTGTTCTTGCTGGTCCTCGCCTGCATTCAGGTCGGGCCGTCCCTGTGGGATGCGGGGCAGGTGCAGCTGGCCCTCCATCAGCCCGCGCGGCATCTGCCCTGGAGCGCGGTCCTACCGGAGGCACTCGGCCCCACTCCAGCACCCGACCTGTCCGATCAGGGCATGGTCTTCTACCCGGCCTATCGACAGGTGGCCGAGCGCTGGGCCAGAGGTGAGGTGTCCCTGTGGAACGCCGACATCCACGCGGGTGTGCCGTCACTCGCCAATCCCCAGTGGGGTGTGCTCAACCCCCAGGTCATGTTCTTGGGACTCCTGGAGCGCTTGGGGGGACGAGGGGCTTTCGACTGCGGACTGGCATGGCTTGCCCTGGGCCGTCTCTTCGCGGCGGGGCTGGGGGCCTGGCTCTTGGCGCGCGCCTTGGGATTGTCCTTGAGCGGTGCCGCGCTCGTGGCCCTCACCTTCCAGACATCCGGCTTTGTGGTGGGCTGGTTGGGACACAGCCTGGGCCACGTGGCACCTGTCCTGCCCTGGCTCTTGTGGACCATCGAGCGCACAGCACTCGGAGCCCGTCGTTGGGCACCCCTGGGCATTTCGCTCACCGCACTCCTGACCTGGCTCGGCGGACATCCGGAGACGGCCTTCTTCTGTCTTGGGGCAGCCGCGCTCTGGGCGGCGCGCCTCTATCTGACCGATCGCGTGGCGGGCCGACGCGCAGGCTTGTTCCTTGGGTTCGGCCTGATGTTGGCGGCCCCATCGATCTTTCCCTTTGTGGAGTATCTGGCCCACTCGGGCGCGCGACTTGCCCGGCAGGGGCTGGAGTCCTCGGCCGTCTCCGGAATCGGGCGCGGGATACGCCTGATCGCGCTGGTATGCCTCGGCACGGGCTTGATGCGCCGTAGTGAAGGTCGGCGCATCTTGGGTGGAAGAATCCTGGGGGGCCTGATTCTCGTGGCGACCCTGTGGCTCGTGACCCTCAAGAGCGGCCACGGCGGACGCGTGCTCCTCTTCCTGCCCGGACTTCACGGGCTCCCGGGGTGGGGAGGCCATGGCGGCGGCGGCGACTTCGTGGAGCATGCCTCCGTCTGGGTGAGCGCCTGCGCACTGGCTCTGGCCTGCGTCTCGATTCTCTCACCCTCCGGTCCCTTGCGCGGTCGCAGGATGATCGCCGTCGGGACCCTCCTCGCCCTCGGCCTCAGCCTCGAACTGGAGGGCATCCGGTCCATGTGGGCGAGCATTCCCGTGGTCGGGCAGGGAGCGGGGAGCCGCGCGGCGGTCATCTCGACCCTGGGCATGGCGCTCCTCGCGGGTGAGGGGCTGGGGTCGCGGGGTCGCGGTGCCCGCCGCGGTGCGGGAGGGGTCCTGGCCCTGGCTCTGCTCGTCATGCACATGCCCTCACCGGGTCGGGTGTCCCTGCCCCAGGCCGCGCCCCTCGACTCCCTCCACGGGCTCCTCACTCCACTTCCGTCCGAATCGGATGGGCGCTCTCTCGACCTGGGGGGCTGGGTTCACCGCGGCGTGCCCTTCGAGAGCTTGAACGTGCGGGTGGAGAACCTCGATCCGTCCGGTCGGCCCCGGGTTGAGAGGACCCGGCGCCTGGGGTTGGTCGTGGACCGGGATCCCAGCAATCTGAAGTCGGGCGCTCCTCCCGACAGCGTTCTCTTCTCCAGTCCCGAGCTCGAAGTCGCCCAGCTGTCCACAGGCGTGTGGACCTTCACCCTGGAGATCCTGGCCCTCTCCGACAGTGGTGGCGTTGTCACGGTGGGGGAGCGCCTGCTGGGAGCGACACGCGTTGAGTTGCCCGCGAAGAGCGGCGTTGGGATCACTCTTTGGGCCATCGTGATATTGGCGCTCTGGTTGGGAGTCGAGGTGCTGGGCACCGGTGGGTGGGTCGGGCTGCTCTTGGGCCTCGCCCTGCTCCAGGGAATCTATGTGGGTCATGGACGTAACCCTGCCACACCACTGGCAGAGGTATTTCCCAACACCCGGACGACGCAGCTGTTGCGCGCGCAGCAGGAGCGGGAGGTCCTCCCCGGCCGGATCCTGGGTGGCCCGGGGGTTCTGCCCTACAACACCGGGCTGGTCCACGGCCTGGTGTGTCTCGATGGGTACGACGCCATGGACGTGGACACCTTCGACGGGTTCAAGTCCTTCGCCCAGCTGCCGGGGCGCGGTCCGCTGCTGGATTGGAATGCGCGTGGCGTCGACCTGGATTCGCCCGCGCTGCGCCTCTTGGGCTGTCGCTACCTGGCGACGGCGGCGCCCATGTTCGGCGCGCAGGGTAGCGCAGAGTGGGAGCAGATCGCGGGCCCGGACGGTGCGGGAGAGGCCGCGGCGGAGGTGTACGTCTACCGGGCAACCAACCCCTTGGCGCGCGCGTTCTGCGTCAACCGGCTGGTGAGTCGCGAGGAGGTCCTGGAAGATCCGGAGACGTTCGATCCAGGCAGGGAGGCCTTCTTGGAGCAGGGACGTGGCTGGTCCATCGAACATCCGTTCGAGACCAGCTCTGTGGAGGTGATGCGCCGGGAGCCCGAGCGCATCGAGCTGCGAGCGACTCTCGATGGCGAGGGCCTCCTGGTGTTGTGCGAGCAGAACTACCCGGGCTGGAGGGCGACGGTGGATGGTGAGGAGGTCGAGGTCTGGACCGTGAACAGTCTGCTGCGTGGCGTCAGCCTGGAGTCGGGCGAACACGTGGTGGTGTTCGAGTTCCGGCCAAGCTCCTGGGGTTGGGCCTGGTGGGTCGCACTGCTGGGTCTGATCGGGATGCTGGGTGTTGGGCGGAGGTCGGCCCCGCTGGAGCCCTAGGTCCCGAGCAGGCCCGCATCGAGGAGAGCCTGCCCAGCCCATTCAGGCAGCTCGCGCAGGTCGTGTATCCCCAAGGCGCCCCGCCCCTCGATGAGGCTCTTGGCCTCCGCTTCCTGGCCGAGCTTGCACAGGACACCGGCCAGCTCCAACCGCAGCCGCCGCCCTCCTCCCGGCAGGGCCGGGTACTTCTCCGAGCTTCGCAGCGCTTGACGGTAGAGCCTGCGAGCGTTTTCAAAATCGCCGTTGGTGGCGTGGTCCCGTGCGAAGAGGGCGTTGCCGGCGGTCACGAATCCCTCACCCAGGAGGGTGCCTGGCCGGCCGGCCAGCTGACCCTGGGCCAGGAGCTCCTCGCCGTACTGCCATTCGTCTGAACCCACATCCATCAGCACACGTCCCACTGCCACGCGCCCGTTCATCAGCGCCTGGGCCGCCACCTGCTCGAGCCAGTCGCGCTGCACCTGTTCGTTGGCCAGCAACTCGTCCCGTAGCTCCTGAACCTCTTCGACCCCACCCACGTCCACCGCCAGCATCAGTCGATTGCGGCGCAGCATGGCGTTCCCGGGATCCAGCTCCGTGGCGCGCGCGAATACCGCCCGGGCCTCGGCCACGTCGCCTTCCTGTGCGGCGAGCACGCCCCGGTCCATGAGCGTTCCCAGCGAATTGGGCCGTGCGGAGAGTATGCGAGCCAACGTGACGCGGCGGTCGCCAGGGCTCGCCCCGGTGGCGAGCTGTAGCTGGTGGTACTTCTCCAGCGCAACCACTGAATCTGGCACGGCCTGTAGGGATCGGGTGAGGTGTGGCCTGATGGCTTCCGGAGTCTGCTGAGCCACCCCGTCCTTGGTGACGACCGGGGCAGTCACCACCCGGGCCAGATGTACTCCGTGTTGGTGGAAGGCGAAGGCGCTGCGCGCGTTGGCGAGCAGGATCAACAGCAGCAGGCCCGGGGCCAGGCTGCCCGCTCGGCGCGCAAGTCGGCCGCTGGAATCGGCGGGAGTGCAGCCGAGACAGACTCCCAGGAGGGGCCAGCCCCAGGCGGGCGATGCCACGCCGTAGAGCAGCGTGGAGTTGAAGAGCGCGTTGATCAGGGTGGCGAGGGTGGCTGCGGCCAGGGCGCGTGTCCCTGCATCGGACTCGGTCAGGAGCGAGAGAGCCCGCCGGGCGGCGAGCAGAAGGAGCGCCACCCAGGCCAGACCCGCCAAGAGACCCCACTCCACAAAGGGCTGGAGCCAGTCGTTGTGAGCGTGTTCCACCTCGATGGGCGTGGGCTCGCTGTGGCCGTGGCTGGAGAGTGCCAACTCATTCGGGTCACGGTAGACGGGATAGACGCGTGCAAATTGACCCGGTCCGTGGCCGAGCCAAGGCGCGTCGGCTATCACCGCCGGCAGGCTGGCCCAGATCAGGGCGCGCACCTTCACGCCGCCCGTGGTGGTGGGTGGGGCGGCAACCGTTGCAACGGGCTCGCTCTCAGGAACGGACTCGGTTTCCGGAGTCATCGAGCTCAGCGCCAATACGAGCCAGCCTCCGATCCCCACCAGCAGCAGGTCCCTGGACCACTTGCCCGAGGACCCGGATGACCCACGGCTCACCGAGAAACAGATCAGGCCGGTTCCAAGCAGGGAGACGAGTCCCGCCATCACCGGCGTGACTCCCATCAGCAAGAGCGCTCCCACTCCCATGAGCAGGCCGAGTCCTCTCCAGGGTCGCGGCGCAGAGCTCGAGCAGACCAGGGCCAGCACCGCACCCGGTAGAACCGCCTCGGAGAGATCGCCACTATTCCCCAGGGGCAGGTGCGCTCCATCCCCCAGTTGATCCACGAGTAGGTCGACCAGCAACAGGGCGCTCGCCACGCACAACCCACGCAGGAGGTTCAGACGCCCGCCCGTTCCAAGACCGGCTCCCGCCAACACCAGTGCGATACCTCCGGTCAGGCCCAGGAGCGCGCGGCGTGCGGCGAATGGATCTCCGGCCGTGCGCGCACCGAAGGCCGCGATCAGTAGGAGTCCCAGCCAGGGCACCAGCCCGCGCAGGTGAATGGGCCGTCGCCGCAGGGCCAGGACGGCCAGGGCGGGCAGGCAGGACAGGGCCAGGATGCCTGTTGCCGCGGAGGAGGTGGTGGGGACGTCGCGCAGCAGGGAGGCGTGGCCCGGCAGGGCCAGCACGAGGGCTGGGAGGGCGGTCAGCCAGCCCTGCAACCCATCCAGGTCCGCGGGCTTCGAAGTGGAGTGCTCGTGGGAGGCCATGGGGGAGGGCGTGGGCTGGTTCGCTGCCGTCAGTCGCTCGGTGTCTCCAGGCCATCGCAGACGATCGCATCCACGAAGGCCTCGGGTTCGAAGACCTCCAGCAGTTCGAGCTGTTCGCCGGTCCCAACGTAGCGTACGGGCAGGCCCAGCGACTCCTTGATTCCAAAGAGCGCGCCCCCGCGTGCGGTGCCATCGAGCTTGGCGACTATCAGGCCCGTCACGTCCACGGCATCCGTGAAGTGCCGCGCCTGCTGTATGGCGTTCTGGCCGTTGGTGCCATCGAGCACGAGCCAGGTGTGGTGGGGGGCTCCTGGAAGGCACTTGTCGATGACGCGTCGTACCTTGTCGAGTTCACCCATGAGATTCTTTTGGGTGTGCAGGCGTCCGGCTGTGTCGATCAGCACCACGTCCACCTCGCGTGCCACTCCCGCACTCACGGCATCGAAGGCCACTGCCGCCGGGTCAGCGTGGTCGGTGTGTTGGCGAACAATCTGGGCACCATTGCGCTCAGCCCAGATCTCCAGCTGGTCGGCTGCAGCGGCGCGGTAGGTGTCCGCTGCGCCGAGCAGCACACTCTTGCCAGCCTCCTGAAAGCGGTGAGCGAGCTTGGCGATGGTTGTCGTTTTACCCGAGCCGTTGACGCCGACCACGAGGATTACTGTGGGGGAGTGGGCATCGAGGTCCACCTCGCCGCCATCCTGGTCCATGCGCTTCAGCAGCATGGCATGCAGGGCCTGGCGCACATCCTCTTCCCCGTGCAGTTCACCGCGCCCATGGAGGTGCTTGAGCTCGGCGGTGACGGCTGTGGCCGTGGGCCCGAGATCGGCTGTGTAGAGCAGGCGCTCCAGCTCGCTCAGCAGTTCGTCGTCGATAGGCCTTCCCCCACGGAACAGAGACGAGAGGCCGTCGGCCAGGGCCCCGCGCGTACGCGTCAAGCGCTGGGCCAGGCGCCGAAGCAGACTCACGGGGTCTCCGGTTCTTCCGAGCCGGCAGCGCATTCGGCCTCAGGCTCGGGATCTGGGCTCTCCTCGGGCTGCGCTCCCTGGTTCTTGATCTTGTCGAGGATGCCGTTGATGAAGGACCCGGACTGGGCGGTGGAGAAGCGCTTGCCCAGTTCAATGGCCTCGTTGATGGCCACGTTGGGGGGGATATCGTCACTCATCATCAGCTCGAAAGTCGCCAGCCTCAAGACGTTCCGGTCGATCACGGCCATGCGGGAGATCTCCCAGTTCTGGGCGACGGATTGGATGGTCTTATCCAGGCTCTCGCGCGCTCCCAGAGTGCCCTCCACAAGGTGACGGGCATAGGTGCGAGCGTCACCTGGCTTCTCTTCCCCTTGCAGGAACCCGGTCAGGTCCTCGATCTTCTCCGGTCCCAGAAGGTCGACCTGGTACAGAAACTGCAGTGCCAACTGCCGGGCTCTTGTGCGGCTCTTCACTTCTGCTCCTGGTTGCCGGAGACCGTTCCGTCAGCTACGTCCAAGGCGGCCAGGACCTGAAGGGCGGCACGTGCCAACTCGGCGCCCTTGTCGTGTATGCCCCCCTTCGATTCGGGCAGGGCACGGGCGCGTGCCTGCTCAAGGGTGCCGCAGGTCAGGACGCCGAACAGGACCGGCGTGTCCGTATCGAGCCCGGCCTTCAGGATGCCTTCGGTGGCTGCGTGGGCGACCCACTGGTCGTGCGTTGTCTCACCCTTGAGCACCAGCCCCAAGCAGATGACTGCCTGGATGTCCTCTCTGCGGGCGAAGCGGCGAGCGACCAAGGGAAGCTCAAAGGCACCGGGGACCCGCGCCACCTCCAGATCCTCGGCGGCCAGACCCGCTGCGCTCAAGACCCCTTGGGCGCTCTCCAACATGGCCAGGGTCAGCTCCGAGTGAAACTCGGAGACCACCACTGCCAGACGCGTGCCAGCCGCCAGGGGCGGACACGTGGGTTGACCGGGACTTGAGGGGTTGCGTGCCATGGGCCGGGTCGGACCGGAGGGAGAGGTGGGGGGTGGAAAGGAGCCGAACGCGAGGGACAAGTCTAGGCCGGTCCTCCCGGTGGCGCAGCCTCAAGACTGCAAATGTTGGTCAGGAGCGCTTGCGGCGGCCCCGCATACTGCCACGCAGTGTGCCGCCCAGCGTGTGTGTCAGGTCGTCCATCACCGTGTAGGCGAGGGGCACAATCCAGAGCGTGAAGAAGGTGGATATCACCAGTCCTCCCGCGACGCACGTCGCCAGGGCGCGGTAGTCAATTCCGTCATTGGTGGCCTCGCTCAGGGCCATGGGCAGCAACCCGAAAACCGTCGTCAGGGCAGTCATCAGAATGGGGCGCACGCGCGCCGCGCTGCCTGCGAGAACAGCTTCCGTGCGATTTGCCGTCGACCCCCTGCCGCGGTGGATCTTGTCGATCAGGACGATGCCGTTGTTCACCACGACGCCCACGAGGATGATCAGACCGATGAAGCCCACCGAATCCATGGTGGTGCCCGTGAGGTAGATGGTCCACAGGGCTCCCAGAATGGCGAAGGGGATCGTGGTCAGGACGGAGATGGGCAGCAGCAGGGACTCGAACAGGATGCCCATGAGCAAGAAGACCAACACCACCGAGAGCAGGAGGGCATTCGTCAACTCGTCCACCTCTTCCGCGTGCCGCGCCGCTGCAGAGTCGTCCATGCCGAGGCTGAATCCGCGTGGCATCTCCAGGGTCTGGAGGGCTGCGTAGCCGGCTCTGACCAGCTCCGTCTGTCGCGAGGGGTTGTCGACCCGGGCCTGGATGTCGAAGGTGATCTTCCCGTTCCAGCGGTGGATCTGCCCGGCCCCCGGCTGGAATTCGATCTCGCTGAAGGCGGAGAGAGGCACGACGCTGGTCGCGGTAAACACGCTCAAGTCCCGAATCGTGTCGAGGCCCGCCACCTCTTCTTTGTCGTACTCGATGATCAAAGGCAACTCGCGATCGACGTCCTGGAAGCGAGGTAGGGCAGCTCCGCGCAGGGCCCAGGTCAGGCTCTGGATGGCGGCGTTGGACGTGACGCCATAGGTCGTCGCTGCCTCACGATCGATCTGTAGGCGTATCTGCTCGGGCGCACCCTCAAGGGACGTGGTCACGTCGGTCAACCCGGGTAAGTCGCGTAGGAGCTTCACGGCCTGCATGCCAAACTGCTCGAGCTGCTCAGGGTTCGTGCCCCGCAGTTGGAAGTGGACGAATTGGCGTGAGGCCACGTCCATGCCGGTCTCTTTTGAGAAGATGAGCTTCTGGCCCGGTCGCGGTTGCAACTCCTTGCGCAGTCGAGCGCGAGTGGCTTCCATCTTCACGACTCCGGGACGGTCAACCCATTGGAGCTCAAGCCTCCCGCCACCCACCCCGAAGCGTGCCACCAGGTGTTCAAAGCCCAGCTCTTCGCGCATGCCTTCGAGCAATTCTTCGTAGTGGGCGATCTCCTCGCTGGCCTCGGAGAGGGTGAAGTTGTCCTCCATGTCCACCCGGATCTCGATCTGGCTGGATTCCTCCTCGCGCCCGAACGCCGCCATGCTCATCTTGCCCATGGGGATCGAGACGGATGAGAGGGCGCCCATGGCGGCGAGGCTGGCGAGCAAGCGATGCTGCATGGTCCAGGTCAGCAGGGAGCGGTTGGCCTCCTGGATCCAGGCCAGGACGGAGGTGCCATCCGGCCGCAGGCTCGAAGGGCGCCGGGGCGGAAGGCCTGGACGCCTGCGCCAATGTGGTAGGACGAAGATCAGAAGCAGGGCGGCGATGACGCTCCCTACTGCGGCGTTTGTGCTACCGCTGACGGACATGGTGCCCGCACGTGAGGGGACGCCCAGGCCGTTCATCTGCTGTACCAGATCCCGCGCGGGGCCACCGCGTCCCAGGGCCAGTGCTCCGGCTCCAAGCAGTGCGGCGGACAGAGGCCAGCGCAAGGGAACGAGCAGTCCCAGGCTCAGGCGAATCGCACGGTGCGTAGCGGCCAGCCCCCAGTGGAAGGCGGCGCGGGGAACAGTGACCAGACCCGCGATGGCGCGCACCGGCACGAGCATGACACCGCCCATGACCGCGGCGATGCTCTCGGCCTTCTGAGAGCGTTCTCCGAGGATGCGCGCCGAGACGACCGGCAGGAAAATGAGGGCAACCAACAGGCTGACCAGCAAGGAGATGCACAGCGGGATGCCCATGGCTCCCAACATGACGCGCAGCATGGGGTCGCCACCCATGAAGATCAGAGGCAGGAAGACGACCACGGTTGTCAGCGTAGCCAGGGAGATCGCAAGGCCTACGTCCCGCGCCCCGCTCACGGCCGCATCCAGGGGCCCTTTCCCCTCACTGCGTTGACGCGCAATGCTCTCCATGACGACGACGGAGTTGTCCACCAGCATGCCGATCCCCAGGGTCAGCCCGGTCATGGTCAAGACGTTGAAGGAGCCGCCGGTGAAGTGCTCCCAGGTGATGGCCAGGAGGGCCGATGCGGGGATCGAGAGGGCTACGCACAGGGTCATGCGCACGCGTCGCAGGAACATGAGCAGCACGAGGACCGACAGTCCGCCACCCCATAGGGCCGTCTGGCTGAGTTGGCTCAAGGAGACCTCGATGAACCTCGCCTGATCGAAGAACACGCTCACGCCGATCTTTCCAACCAGCTTCGGATCCGACTCGAAGTCCTCGAACAGATCCCGTAGAGCGTGGGAGACCTCAACCATGTTGGCCGTGGACTCCTTCTGAATCATGCCGTAGTAGGCGTCGCGACCGTCAATGCGTGTCAGCTGGTCCCGGACGGTCTTGGCGCGAACGACCGAGGCGACGTCTTTCAGCCTCAAGCCCTGGCGAACGGGGTAGTTCTCTATCTCGGCGAACGAACGCATACGCATATCCGAGCGCAGCAAGAAGCGCCTGCCGCCATCCGTCACTTCGCCCATGGGCTGCGCGAAGTTGTCGCGCATCAGCGCCGCCACCAGGGATCCGATGTCGAGGCGCGCAGCGCGCACCTTGTCTTCATCCAGGAGGATGCGTACGGAATCCTCGAGGGTGCCGAAGATCTGGACGCGACTGACGCCGTCCACGGCTTCGATGCGCCGTTGGATCTCATGCTCGAGCAGGTAGTCCATCTCTGGCGTGCGCTCGCCGATGAGGAAGCCCAGGAACATCATCGGCAGGTCCCCGTCGCCGTGCGCCCAGACGAAGATCCGATCCACGGTGGAGGGCAGGTTGGGCCGTGCGCGCTCGATCCGATCCCGCAACTCGGCCTTGGCCAGCCCCATGTCGCTGGAGCCGTTGAAGCTGACGTTGATGTTCACCGAGCCTTCGCCGGACTGGGAGGAGATGTCCCTCAGGTCCGGAAGGGTGCGGAACTGCTCTTCGATCACCCTGGCGACCTTCTCCTCGTTCTCGTTGGCTGAAGAGCCCGGGTGCGAGACATAGACGGTCAGACGCGAGCCGCTGATCCCGTCAGGCATCATCTGCAGGGGGATGCGCGCGTAGGCGATGACGCCCATCAGAATGAGCGTCAGGAAGAGAACGCCCACCGCAACCGGTCTCCGGACCAGGGTGGCGTAGAGGCCGCGCTGCCGGGGGGGCAGGCTCATGCGGTGATCTTCTCTCTGGCCTCAACCAAGGGAAGCCCTGCGACCAACTTGTAGATGACGGGTATGACGATCAGGGTGAGAACCGTGGAACTGATCAGGCCGGCGATGACCGTGATGGCCATGGGGGCACGCATCTCGGCCCCCTCACCGGAGCCGAAGGCGCCGACCAGGGGGAGGCCCGCCAGCCAACCGGTCAAGGGCAAGAGCCCCAAGACCGTTGTGGCCGTGGTCATCAGGATCGGGCGCAAGCGTGCCTCACCCGCCTCAACGATGGCTTCCATCACCCCGAGACCAGCCGCTTGCCGAGCGTTGATCCGGTCCACCAGAACGATGGCGTTGTTGACCACGATGCCCGCCAGCAGGATCAATCCAATGAAGACGACCACCGAGAGAGGCACGTCAAGGAAGGCCAGGGTGAAGACCACCCCCACGGCTGCAAGGGGCACGCTGAAGAGGATGATGAAGGGCTGCAGGAGTGACTCAAACTGGCTGGCCATGACCACGTAGACCAAGAAGATGGCCAGGGCCAGAGCGAACATCAGACTGCGCTGGCCCTCATCCATCTCCCGTTTTTGGCCGCCCAGCTCCACCAGCACGTCGGCGGGGTGGTCGAGTCCTCTGAGCTGCTCTTCGATGCGGGTAGTCAATCCGCCCAGGTCGATTCCCGAGCTGGCCGCGGTGACGACGACGGCTCGACTGTTGCCGATGCGACGGATCTCGGCCGGCCCGCGCGTCTCGTCGATGTTTGCGATGGAGCGCAAGCGAACGGGCCGGTCCGAAGCGGGGTTGACCACGAGATCGAGCACGCTGTCGATGTTGGTCAGCACCTGCTCATCACCCTCGACCCGGATGTCAATGCGCTCTTCACCCTCGACAAAGCGGGTGTCGACAGTTCCCATGACCTGGTTGCGAACAAGGGTCGCCACCTGTCCCAGGTCCAAGCCGTACTCAAGCAGCTTGTCGCGATCAAACGTGACCCGGGCTTCTGGGTGGCCCGGGCGCACAGTGCTGCGCACGTCGGTCAGCCCCTCGATCAACCTGAGCCGGTCCTGCACGTCCTCCGCGACCTGCCCCAGTACCTCTAGGTCGTGACCACGGACCTCCACGGCGATGGGGGACTCCAGAGCAAAGGGGGTGGGCCGGGAGATGTCCACAGTGCGAACTTCAGGCCGTAGTTCAAAAACGCGTCGGGCAGCTTCCACCACCTTCTGCTCCTCCTCGATCCCCGAGTGGTCCGGGGTCAGGCGCACAGTCAGCCGGGCGGTGTGATCTCCCTCGATCTCGCGCGTCAGGGTGTCCTGCTCCACTCCGACGGTCAGCGCAGTGGTTTGGACTTCCGGAAAGGCCCCTATCTCGCGTGCCAGATTGCTGAAGAGCCGATCGGAGACGGCGATGGGGGTGCCCACCTCCAGGCCGATATGCGCGGTGAACTCCCCTTGATGGATTTCGGGCAGCAGCTCCACCCCAAGGTCGTCCACCTTGAACCACGCGCCGAGGGTCAGGAACGCGGCCAGCGCCAAGACCACGACAGGGCGATCCAGGGACCTGCGCAGGAGCTTCGGATAGAACCTCTCCAGCGAGCTCCATGCTGCATCGAATGCCCCGCGCAGGGGGGTGGTCAGGATCGATAGGACTCGACCCAGGACGGTCCCAAGCACCAGTACGCCGCGTAGGGTGAGGCCGATTGCCGCCAAGGCGACTCGCCCAGCAATGGACAATACATTGGGCACCAACCGGGACGCGCTCCACTCCAGGTTTGAGAGCATCCCCTCCGAGGGCTTCGTCGGCTCCGTTTCTTCCTCTTCAGTCGCTTCCTCGGCCTTCGCCAGACCCATGCTGGACAGCATTGGAATGAACAGCACGGCCACCAGCAGGGAGACCAGCAGGGCAGAGACGACCGTCACCGCCTGGTCGCCGAATATCTGACCGCTGATCCCGTGCACGAAAACGATTGGCGCGAAGACCGCCACCGTGGTCAGGGTCGAGGCGATGATGGCGCCCGCCACCTCGCTGACCCCGCGCACGGCTGCCCTCGCCTGGGAGTCGCCCTCATCCCTGCAGCGCGTGATGGACTCCAGGACAACGATGGCGTTGTCCACCAGCATGCCGATCCCAAGAGCGAGGCCCCCAAGTGACATGACGTTCAAGGAGACGCCCAGCAGAAACATGGGCGCAAAGGTGACGGTTACCGAAATTGGAATGGCCAACCCGATGATCACGGTCGAAGACAGGCGCCGTAAGAAAACCCACATGACAGCGATGGCCAAGAGGGCGCCGAAGATGGCGGCGTCGCGCACGTCCTTGACTGCCGCGCCGATGAACGTCGACTGGTCGGAGAGCACTTCCAGTTCCCCTTCGTCAGCCAGGGTCCAGGCCAGGAAACTCAACTGCTGGCGTTCCTCCCAGTTCAGGTCACGGGTGCGCGTCTTGCCCTCGGCGCGCTTTGCCTGGGCTATCTTGCGCGCTTTCTCCGTGCCAAAGACGGTATTGCGTACGCTCTCGGCCACGTCGACGATGTTGGCTCCGGCCTCGCGGTAGATGGCGATCTCCACCGCTTCTCGCCCCTCAAGGCGCGTGATGACCTCGCGCTCGGCATGGGTGCGCTGCACGTTCGCCACGTCCCTGATGCGGATCTGGGTGTCTCCACGGCGCACGATAGCGAGGCTCTCGATCTCTTCCAGGTCCTGGAACTCGTTCAGCGTGCGCACCAGGTACTCGGTGGAGCCCTCTCTGATGCGCCCGCCGGACGCGTTCAGGTTCTCCTGGCTGAGGCGCGTAGCAATCGTGGCCAGGTCAATGTTGTGAGCTGCCAGCCTGCCCGGATCCACGCTGACGCGGATCTCCTCGTTCAGGCCCCCGCGCACCTGCACGGCGGCCACGCCTTCGATACCCTCCAGCTCGCGCTTGATCTTCTTCTCCGCCACCCAGCGCAGGTGGATGAACTGCGAGTCGCTGTCTGCGGTGCCCTCGGGGGGGCTCAAGCCGATGCGTAGGATGGGGTCCAGGTTGGGGTCGTAGCGCAGGATCAAGGGACGCTCCGCCGCATTGGGCAGGCGTACGCCGTCCAGCCGGTCGCGCACCTCCTGGACGGCGTAGGTCATTTCCATGCCCCAGTCGAACTCCAGGGTGACGTCCGAGAAGCCCGCGCGGCTCGTGGAGGTCGCTCGCACCAGCCCTCCGATGGTGGAGAGGGTCTCCTGGATGCGTACCGAGCAGCGGTCTTCCACATCCTCGGGTGCCGCCCCGGGGAAGGCCGTGCGAACCGTCAGCGTCGGATAGCTGATCTCGGGGAGCAGGTCCATGGGCAGCTTGGCCAGGGACACCAGGCCGAAGACCGCCAAGGCGGTGAAGAACATGGAGATGGCCACCGGCCGTGTGGCCACAAAAGCCAGAAGTGACGTACTCCCTGAGGAGGCTGCTGATGAAGGCGGCTGATCGGAGCTCTGTCCCATTTTAGACGTCGCTGTTCTCTTGCCCATCGTCCAGCGTGTTGACCCGCACGTCTTCACCGCCTTCCAGGTCTCGGTTACCCACGACGATCACCGTCTCACCAGTCTCGATGGAGCCTTCATCTGCCAAGACCAGTTCAACATATTCATCGTCGGAGAGGCCCTCCTCCACTCTGAGCCGGACGGCTTTGCTCTCACGGACAACGAACAGGAACTGGCTGTCTCCCTCGCGGCGCAAGGCGCGCTTGGGAACAACCAGCGCATTGGGCCTGCGCTCGGTAACGATGTCGATGCGCGCCAACATGCCCGGAGCGAGGCGCGGTCCTGCGCTCTCGGTGGTCGATTGGTCGAGAGATAGCGTGATCCGGAAAGAACCGGAGGTTGCGTCGATCGTGGGGGAGAGGAAGTTGATCGTGCCCTTGAAGACCTGACCGGGCAGGGCTTCGGGCTGCACCCTGATCTCAACCGTGCTCAGGTCACTCGAATTCTGGAAGAAGCTCAACTCGCGTTGGGGCCGGTAGACGATGGCGCGAAGATTATCGGGGTCGGTCAGCGTGAATGCGGCAGCGGTCCCGCCGGCCGAGTCTCCGACCTTGATTGCGCGTGAGGCGAGGATGCCGGTGAAGGGGGCCACGATCTGGGTGTGGCTCAAGGCCAGCTCCTGTCGTTGCACCGTGAGCTCGGCCCGCTCGATGACCGTCTTCTGGCGTTCCAGCTCCTGCTGACTGATCTGGGCTGAGAGCTTGGTGGCGAGATGGTCGTGTTCGCTGGTGTCGCGAGCCAGACGCAACTTGTCCAGATCCACCTCGGAGAGCAGGCCCGCCTCTTCATTGCGCTGCACCTCGCGTTGTGCCTGTTCCCAGGCGAGGCGGCTGCGCGCGACCCGCTGGTCGGCTTCATCGCGGGTGAGCGCCAGTCGCGATGTGGCCTCGTGTGCTTCCTTGAGTGCGATTTGGGCATCGGCCAGGGAGGCCTGCGCGTCACGTGGATCGATCACGGCCAGGACTTCACCCGCTTCCACCCGGTCTCCTTCTTCCACGAGGATTGACGTGATCACTCCAGTCGAGCGAGGGAAGATCTGGATCTCGTTGACCGACTCGATGTTGGTCGTCGTTGAAGTCGTGCGCACCATCTCCCTGCGCTGAACAGGGGCCGTTAGCACCTGTATGGCGGTACCGCGCTTGATCTGCACGCCTTCAAGAGGATTGCTGGCGGCATCCGCGCCCGTTGGCTTGCAGCCAACGAGAGCCGAGAGGAAGAAACAGACGGCGGACAGGTGGGTTCGGGACACGGTAGGTGGGCAGAACGGAATCGGGGGAAAAGGGCGGACGTGCGAGGGCGGCAGAGCACCAAGCCGGGAGTTACACTTCCGACCATGCTCAATCCGGACGAAGCACTGGCGCAGATTCTCGCCTCTTGCACGCCCCTGCGCGAGGGGGAGACCATACCCTTACGCGCCGCTGTTGGCCGTGTCCTCGCCCAAGATGTTTCTTCGGACGTGGACATGCCCCCTTTTCGTAAGAGTGCCATGGACGGTTTTGCCATGTCTTACGCGGATCTAGCGGAACCAGAGCGCGCGCCCCTGACTTGCGTGGGCGAATCCCGAGCCGGCGCGCCTTTCCAGGGAGACGTTCCCACCGGAACTTGCGTGGAAATCTACACCGGTGCCGAGGTGCCCGATGCTTGCGATCTTGTCGTCATGGTTGAGCAGACCAGGAGGGAGCGCGACAAGGTGCATATCGATGGCCAACACCGGGTTCAGCAAAACGTCTGCGCCAAGGCCGAAGATCTTGCCGTGGGCAAACGGGTCAAGAGTGTGGGCCATCGCCTGAGTCCAACAGACCTCTCCGTTCTCGCCGCAGTCGGATGTGATCCAGTACCCGTATGGCGTCAGCCGCGTGTGACGGTCCTGACCACTGGTGACGAGCTTGTGCCGCCCACGCAGACTCCGGGAACGGGTCAGATCCGTGAGACCAACACAATGCACCTGGCGGCCCTGGCCGAGCGCGCCGGGGCTGAGGTGGACTGCATGGGGTTGGTGCGTGACGAACCCGAACATCTGGCCCAGAGTTTCGGCGAGGCCCTCGAGGCTGCGGACGTCGTGTTGACCACCGGCGGTGTGAGCATGGGCCGCTACGACCTCGTGGCTGAGGCGTTCTTGGAGTTGGGCGTCGAGCAGATCTTCCACAAGGTCGCCATCAAGCCCGGCAAACCCCTGTGGTTTGGGAAGCGGGATCGCACCCTGGTCTTCGCCCTCCCCGGAAATCCCGTCTCTTGTCTCCTGGACCATGAGGTGTTTGTGCGCCCGGCGCTGGCGCGCCTGGAGGGGGCTTCGGTGGAGGAGATCGATCTGCGTGTGGGACGCTGGAGCGGACCCCGTCGGCGCGGCGGTCCGCGCCAGCAGCACCTGCCCGTAACGGTCTCCCAGGATGAAGAGGGTCACGACCTGTTGATTCCCATCGATTGGTCGGGCTCCGCTGATATCGTCGGCCTCTCGACAGCCACCGCCTTGGCCGTGGTGGAGGCAGGGTGCGAGGCGCATCCGGGCGAGCTGCTGCCCTACCGTTCACTCTATTTATAGGCGCCCACCCAAAGTGGCTTCCTCACCTCCGCTCACCGATCCCGCGCCGCTCCCGGACCTTGCTCCGGGCCGACGTTTCCTGGCCACCCTGACCACGTGGGTCTTGATCTACGCCAGTCAGCCCGGCTTCGGTCGTCCGGACGGGTTCGGGCACACGGCCTTCGTGGCCCTGGTTCCCTGGGCCTACTACAGCTGTCGCCCGGGTCCGCGCGCATTCCTCGCTGACTGGGCAGCCTGCGCCCTGGGGGTGGGGGGCATGAGCCTGTGGATGCACCACCTGCTGCCCTGGCTGCTCATTCCCATGACCATCATCCCAGGCTTTTGGATGGCCCTGGGCGGAGTGGCCTTGCGGCGCATGGCCCACCGCTATCCCCTGGCTCTGGCCGTGCCCACGGCCTGGATGATGGCGGAGCTCCTGCGCTGGCTGATGCCGGCGCCCCTCTCCTTCGGCTGGTGGCGCCTGGGCCTCTTCGCCCACGACACGGACTGGCTCATCGGGAGCGCCCGGGTCTGGGGCACCTGGGGTTTGACCTGGGTCTTTGCAGCCTTCTGCGGTTGGGTGGCGGATCTCTTGCGCCTGAGGCGATTGGGGCCCGAACGGGCCATGGCATTTCCCCACTCCTGCGTCCACGTGCTTGGCCTGGGGCCCCTGGCCCTGGCGTTCGCGCTGTGTCTCTCTCCCGCGCCCGCCACGGAACCGGGCCCGCGTGTGTTGATCGTCCAGCCCGGAATCGAGCAGGCCATCAAGGCATTCGGGACGGACCCGCTCCAGGAGCTCTACCGTGATGCCGTAGACCTGACTCATGAAGGGTTGCAGTCCATGGAGGAGCCGCCGGACCTGGTGGCCTGGGG
>PBIX01000058.1 GCA_002720975.1 Planctomycetota bacterium
AGCGAGGGGATGGTTTCCATCGAGGCGCACCTGATCACCCTCGACACCAACCACGGTGACGACGTGCACGCCTCCCTCACTCTGGGCCTGGAACTGCATGCCAGGCTGAATATCCACGTCTTCGGGTAGTTGCGTTCTGGGAATATCCTGGACCATCTCCTCGTTCCGGTCACCGTAGCCATCCTTGGGCTCGATGCGGACATTCAGCTTGTCACCGAGCTCCTTGCCCTCAAGCTCGTTCTCGAGCCCGGGAATCAGATTGCCGTGGCCGTGGATATAGGGCATGGGTGTGCCCTCCTGCGACTTATCAATCACCTCACCGGCATCGTCCTTGAGGGTGTAGTGGATGAGGGCAACTGCGTTCTTGGTTATCTGCATGGCTGAGCTAAGTGTCGAGAATCCGAGGGGAACGAGTGAATGGAGCACGAACGAGGCCCTACATCCTCGCCATGCCGCAAAGGCCGTCAAGCAGGTGGCCCCGGAAACAGGTCCGCAGGAGCCTCCCCCTTTCCCTCAGGTGGGGTCGTCAGTGGGCAGGGCGCCCAGGAATTCGGCGGCGCGGTCCTTATGGCCCGCCTGACCCCGAGGCCAACGCAGGTAGAGGATGCGAACCTTCGACCCAACCGTCAGGTTGACGCGTAGAGTGTCCCAGAATCCGGGCCCCGTCCCATCGCGACCATAGTGGCGCAGTTGAATGAAGGGGGCCTCGAACGGGCCCCAGGCCAGGTGCCCCGCATCCACCGGAACAGTCTTGCCCGCCATGGGCAATCGAGTGATGTCCTCAAAGTGGAGCCCGTGGAACTGGCCCTGCACGACCTTCTTACCCGTCTTGGCGGGGAAGAACGCCAGAGCCGCCTCGACCGGAGTTTGCCCCGCTTCAACTACCGGAATGGTCGACCAGTCGAAGGTCTCCACCTTGCCCTTTGCTTTTGTGAATCGGACCTGCCAGCCAGCGCCGCTCTTGGAGGGCAACCAGCGGGGCGCGTTGTCTTCCTGGGATGAGCGAACCGGATCATTCAGCAAGACCAGATGCTCGCCGGTGGCGAAAGACACCGCCCGGGTCGGTTCCAGGCCGAAAGGCAGGCCACCATCGACGCCGAAGGACTCACTCAAGAGCATTGTGGCATCCGCGTCTCGGGCAGTCGGGAAAATCGTCATGACCCCCACACTCAAGATTGCCAGCAACCCAAAGCCCATACCGACGATACCCCCCAGAGACTCGTGCGCGGGGTCGACCTGTTCAGGGGAAAGGTCACTACTCATGGGAGTGCTCGGGTTCATGGGTCACTCGGATTCGCTGGATGAGCCTAGCTGGAAGTGGTTCAAGAAGGCGATCACCTCAGCCGTGGTCAATTCGTCCACATCCCTTCCGTTGACGAGCAGCACGAGCATGGTATCAGGATCGAGACAGGGCAACTCCACAACGACGCTAGGCCCATCCCCTCCACTGCCCCCCAGGTATCCGCCCGGGGGGACCGGGGCGGAGTTGGGATCCTCGAGGAAGCCAACCCCCAGGGATTGGCCCTGCACCTCCAGATGAGTCAGAGGCTCCTCGGAGTCGGCAGCCTCCCAAGGCTCGGAGACGACAAGGAACGACCCCTCCTCTGCAGGCAACCGCATCAGGATCCAGGCCCAGGCATCATCCCGAACATGGTTCATGTCCGTCTGATCAGGTGCGTCAGGATCGGAGTCCAGCAAGAGGTAGAACTCGAAATCGAACCAATCCAACTGCAAGCCGAACATCAGAGTCAGGTCCTCGGGCTGCTCGGCAAAAGGCAGGACCTCCTCGAGTTCCGCCCACTGAAGTTCCCTGTCGGTACTCTTGCTCACCTTCTTGTAACCCATGCCCGCGATGACGGCGAGGATGACCAGGGGCATGACGCAGCCCAAGAAACAGCATGCGACCTTGGGCAGCTGGCTCTTCTTCTTCAGGTTGGAAATGTCCCCCCACTCACGCCCACCCTTGTCGTCGTTCATTTCTCCCATGTGTAGAACCCCTCGCCGGATTTCTGGCCCAACTTGCCCGCCGCCACCATCTCCCTGAGGAGCGTGGGGGGAGTAAAGCGATCGCCGAGCGTCGAAGCCAGGTACTCGGCAATGGACAGTCGCACGTCAAGACCTACCAAATCCGTCAGACGCAGGGGGCCCATGGGGAACCCGTAGCCCAAAGTCATGGCTTTGTCGATGTCCTCAGCTGAGGCGACGCCGCTCTCCACCATACGGATGGCCTCCATGCCGATGGCGATACCCAAGCGCGATGATGCGAAGCCCGGCGCATCCGCCACGTCGATGGGCTCTTTCCCCATGCGCCGAGCCAAATCCATGGCGCACATCACGGCCTCGTCGCTCGACGCGCCCGTACGCACGACCTCGACCAACTTCATGATGTGTACAGGGTTGAAGAAGTGCATGCCCACAACCCGCTCGGGCTGGGAGCAGACCTGCCCGATCTCCGTAATGGACAGAGACGATGTGTTGGTGGCCAAGAGGGCATCGGGCGCACTGAATTCGGACAGGTCAGAGAAGATCGACTGCTTGAGCTCCATGCGCTCGGGAGCCGCCTCGATGACGACCTGGGCACCCTCTACGGCAACGGAGAGCTCGCTCACACCGGTAAGGGCCGCCAACGCCTGAGCGCGCGCCTCCTCCTCGACCTTCCCCCGAGCTACGCCCTTGTCCAGATTGACTTGGATCTTGGCCAGTCCCGCGTCCACCGCATCGGACGCCACGTCGAAGAGGCGTGTTTCGATACCTGCCATGGCGAGTACCTGAGCGATGCCGTGACCCATGGTGCCTGCGCCGAGAACGGCGGCGGTCTTGATGTCGGATGCTTGCATGAAACGAAGGGAGCTAGGGCCGTCAGGCCCCGGGGACGAGAACGATTTTTCCGAGCACTTTCTTTTCCTCAAGCAAGCGGTGGGCCTGAGCCACTTCGCTAAGAGGCATCACGCGATCCACAACGGGAGAGTATATCCCCTCCGCGATATTCTGAACGATCTTGGGCAGGGAGCTGCGGGGTCCCATGGTGGATCCGAGCACCGACTGGTTCTTGATGAACAGGTGCCGCAGAACCAGGTCCACCTTTGCCCCTGCCGTCGAACCACAGGTCACGAGTCGCCCTCTGCGCGCCAAGCAGCGCATGGACCCCGACCAGGTCGCAGCCCCCACGTGTTCCACGACCAGATCCGCCCCCTTGCCCGCAGTCCACTTGTGGATCTGCTTGGGCCACTCCGGGTCGTAGTGGTCTACGACCTTGCCAGCCCCCAACTCCGTGGCCAAGGCCGCCTTCTCCGCGCTCCCGGCGGTGGCCATGACCTCCGCACCCGCAGCGCGGGCCACCTGTATCGCCGCCGAACCCACACCTGAAGATCCGGCCAGGACCAGCACGCGCTCGCCTGCTTTGACCCGCCCACGAAAATGAACAAGGCCCCATGCCGTCAGGAAGACGAGCGGGGCCGAGGCCACGGCGTGCACGTCAACACCATCGGGAAGAGGCAGGAGGTGGGTCGCCGGAAGGACCGCGTACTCGGCATCGAATCCGTCGCAATGCTCACCGCGGATGCCGTAGTCGTCTTCCAGGTGATCGACCTCATCGGGATCCACGCCCGGCGCGGCCGCTGCGGGGGCGCCCAGTCTGTAGCCGGGCTCCAGGAGAACGGACCTGCCAACCTCCAGGTCAGGGGCATCAACCCCCTCTCCGCAGGCCACTACCTCCCCTGCACCATCGCAGCCGGGGATTCGGGGCAGTGGAATGTCAAACCCGGGCATGCCTCGGCGAACCCAGAGGTCGAGATGGTTGATCGACACACCGAGCACGCGCACGAGGACCTCCCCCGGACCGGGCTCGGGACGTGGAATGTCTACAACCTGAAGGACGCTCGGGTCCCCGTGTTCTGCAACGTGAATGGCTTGCATGGAAGTGAAGTCTACTGACCTGTGAAGTGGGGCGGACGCTTGCCCTTGAATGCGTCGATGCCCTCTGAAGCGTCTCGACCCATGAACAATCGCGCCTGCAATTCCCGCTCAAGGGCGAGGCCCGATTCCAGGGGCAGGTCGGCACCACTCTGAACGGCGCGCTTGATGAGACCGATGGCCCCGGATGCTGCTTCGGGGGGAGTGAACGTACGGGCCCAGTCGAGTACGGCCTCCATGAATCCAGCCTCGTCTTCGGCCTCAACCTGGCGGTTGATCAGGCCGAGCTCCTCGGCCTCGTCGTAATCGAAGGTACTCCCCTCCGCCATCAGACCGATAGCTCGGGAGGACCCCAGGAGACGTGCCAGGCGTTGTGTACCCCCGGTTCCCGGAAGGACGCCGAGCTTGACCTCTGGCAGACCACACTTGCCCGAGCCCTTGCGAGCCACGCGTAGATCCGCGGCCAGGGCAACCTCCAATCCTCCACCGACGCAGTGGCCGCCAAGGGCGGCGATCACGAGCTTGGGTGTGTGCTCCAGACGCAGGAGAGTCTCGTTGGCGTGCAGGCAGAAGGCGTACTTGAAGCTGGGCGTCACCTCCCCCAGCATCCCGATGTCCGCACCCGCGCAGAAGAACTTCTCCCCCTCCCCAGCCAGCACGATCACGGCCACCTCATCATCGAAGCGCGCGCGCAGGATGGCCTGATCGAGGTCCAGCATCATCTCGTGGCTGTAGCCGTTGGCTGGCGGATTGCACAGCGTGATCTGTGCCAGGCCACCACCTGAGGCGTAGGTCACAAGGCCATTGGCTTGAAGTTCGGGATTGGATAGGGAGGGGCGGGCATCCATGGGTGGATTCTTGTGGGGCTTCCGGCCGATTGCTTGGCGACACTCAGTGGAGCGGGTGGCAACGGCCGGGCGAAGAGCCTAACGCATCGGCACGCTCTCCCCCATCCCCCCGAACTTCTGGTGCGATCCTTTCGAGAGCTACTCGCTCAGTACAAAGCGCGAGGCCTTGGGCGGGGTCAAGGGCGCGCTCCCAAACGCAGTCTCCAGCAGATCTCGAAGCATGATGGGATTCACCTGGCGATCTGTCCCTTCGGTAAAAGTGCCGTAGTCATCGCCGCCAGCGGCGAGGAAGGAGTTGGTCACCACGCGGTAGATCTCAGTGGCAGCAAGATCCTCACCACCGACGACCACCTTACGCAGCTTCGGCCTCCCCTCCCCCGGGAGCAGGTACAAGGTCACACCACTGACCTCGAGGCCCGAGTGCCCTTGGCCCTCCACCGAACGTCGCAGGAGTTTCTCCAGTTGCGCGCCGGTCAGGTCCATGCTGACCACGTGATTCTCAAAGGGCAGGACCCGGAACAGGTCCCGGCGGGTCACTTCGCCAGCCGGCAGGTCCGCCCGCAACCCTCCTCGATTGTGCAGGGCCACGGTGGCCCCGCTGTGCTCGCGCATGACGTCGGTCACGAGATTGCCGGAGGCAGAGGATGAATAGGGATCGAGGCCGCGCATGAGCGGGGCGCTCAGGGAGCCGACAACGACCCCCATGCGGCGCTCGCTGGCCAGCACCAGCTTCTTGCACGCCGCCTCAAGTACGAGGTTGCGATCGGGGCCCTCAGGTTCGGCAAGCAGCTTGATCAGTCGGGACTGGGAGCGCACGACCTCGTGGGACTTGGGGTCCACCCACAGATCCACGCGTCCCAGAGTCGTCGCCTTGGCACCGGTCTGGACAATCAGGGTCTTGCCCTCGATCACACCCGATTCCAGGCGGGTGTGGCTGTGCCCGCCGACGATCAGGGCCAGGTCGGGATGAGCCCGAGCCAAAGCGCGATCACCCTCCACACCCAGATGGGTCATGGGAATCACCAGCGCACCGGGCGGCTCCACCTCCGCGCGCACGCGGGCCAGGGCGCTTGCAGGGGACTGCCAGATGAGGTCACGGGTGGATGCGTGAGTCATCTCCGGGGTGTGCTTGGTGAGTAGCCCCACCAGCAGGATGGGAATGCCCGCCTTCTGCACGAGCTTGTGCGGACGGACCCCGGGCAGGTATGCGCCATCCGGGAGGAGAGCGTTGGCAAGCAGAGCGGGAGGCTGCAGCGCCTTGAGGTGGCCGAGGAACACGTCTACACCGTGGTCGAACTCGTGGTTACCCACCGCCATGGCGTCGTACTCCAGGTGCAGCATCACGGCCACTGCCTGACGTCCCTGCTCCAGGCGCCCCTCGGGTGTGCCCTGCGTCCAGTCTCCCCCATCCAGGAGAAGTACGTGCGCCCCAGCCTCCGTGGCCTCGCGACGCTCTCTGTGGATGGCGGCCGCCAGCCGCACGAGGCCGCCCGCGCGCGGTGGATCGGGATCATCCAACCAGGTGGCGGGGCGGGGCAGCACCTGGCCATGGACGTCGTTGGTGTGCAGGACCACCAGGTGAATCGGCTCCGGAGCATGGCTCGGGCTGGCCAGCAAGGCGCCGCCCAAGGCGAGCACGCCAATCCCCAACAAGCACAGGGCCTGGCGACGGCAAGATGATTGAAGGGCAACGAGCATGGGGCGAGCACCGGAATGCTCCCCCCATCTTGCCTGGACTCGCCCGGGTACGAAACAGCCCTCAGGCTTCGCCGATCACCTTTTCAGCTCTCAGCGGGCCTTGGGCAGCCACTCGATGAACTCGGCCTCCAGGTTGTCGAGCTTGGGATCCACGCCACTCAGGGGCATCCCATAGAGTTCGCCGAAGATCTGCTCGAGGCCCTCGGGATCGTTATTGAGAGCCATATCGCGCAGGAGACAGGCGAAGGCGTCGCTTGACTTGGAAGCTGAATGCATGCCCTTGATGCGAAGCCAGTGCATGAAGCACGAGCGGTAGGAGCGCAGGAACTCCAACTGATCGCCGAAGAACTGCTGATCCACGGGGGCTCCCGAAGCCGCGGCACCCAAGAAGGGGCCACGCACCTCAAGCCGTTCGCGCTCACTGTCGTTGAGCAGAAGGAACACCCCTCCGGAAGGATCCGAGGCGCGGCGGCGCTTGGGCTTCTGGAGAGAGCGCTTGAGTGCGCCGGTAAAGTGATCGGCACCATGGCGGTCACGCCACCGGCTATCGGCCAGGTTGGGAGGCAGGATGCCGCCAGAGGGGTTGCCGCCAGGCACAAACAGCTCGCGGGCGGAGGTCCGACGGGCTCGCAGGTCACCGTCGACTCGCGTGTTGCACTCACCGAACATGTCGATCACCAGATTGACGGCCAGGGAGCCCGCCAAGGAGGGCGGAACGCTCTCGCCGTAGTAGTTGGCGAACATGGAGTTGGCCGCGAGCTGCACGATCTGCTGCTCCATACCGGTCTTGGAGCGGTAGTCCATGCTCATGCCCGAGCTGTAGTCGCCGGGGCCTCTGCCGGTCGCGGCGAAGCGCGTGGAGAGGATCTTCACGTTGTCGATGTAGGTGTGTGTCCAGTCGACTGCGCTGGCCTGCCAGAACGTGCCCTGATGAGCCGGGTACAGCCAGCCGCCAAAGGCGAGGAAGCGGCAGAAGTCGCCACGGTCAGGGAGCAGCACGATGGGCTCTCGCTGGCCGTCCTCACGGTCGAGCCCGAGGGAATCACAGCGCTCCATGGATGCCGCGAGGCGCGCACTCGCCTTGGTAATGGTACTGGTGGCGCGCGTTGCAGACAGGATGTCCAGTTCGCCCGCCTCGATCTTCTTGGTCATCCGAGCGAGGTCCCATTTCCCGGCCCACTTGGCCAGGGTCTTGGCATCGCGGGAGGCCTCACGACCGTCCACGCTGACCGCCTCCGTCCACTCCAGCCACTGGGCCTGGGCGGTGGCGAGCGCCACGACCAGACGCTGGTAGTGGTCCAGGTCATTGGCACTGCGCACAGGGAAGTACAGATCAAACAGACCCACAGCGATGTGCATGTAGTTCTGCTCCAGCAGCTCGGGCAAGTTGACGGTGTCCGGGGAGGCCTCCGGAATGTTGTGATCCACCAGGAATCGGTCCGCGAGAGAACCGAAATCCGGGCCCTGGGCCATCTGAGGGCTCGCCAGGGGGCTCGCCATCGCGATAGAACCTGCGAGAAGGAATGCAACGGGGTAGTGCATGACAGCTATGGGGCGACCGGGGTGAGTCGCGCGGGGATGCGCTGGGGGGGGCAGCTTGGGGTGGGGACAGTGAGGGCCGGGAGGAAACTCCCGGCTGAGACACAAACGCCAAGGTGGTGGTGCTTGTTGGGGACAGTGAGAGCCGGGAGGAGACCTCCGGCTCTACACAAGAAGCCGATTGGCGACCGGGACCGAACGCCCTCTTTGCCCCTCCCCCACGGATTTACCCGCCCCGGAGTGCACGGTGTCCGTTGTTTGGCCCTCATTTAGGATATTGCATTCGAAAATCCGGGGCATTTCCTGTCCTTTGGTGGCTCCCATCAACGCGTCATGGGTAACAGCGCCCCTTCCACGTCCACCCCGGGCGCAAGATACGATGGTGGGCCCATGAGCCCTCACCTGCCCACCTCCCCCGAGGAAATGCGCTCTCTCGGTTGGGAGGCCGCCGACGTCCTGTTCGTGAGCGGCGACGCCTATGTGGACCACCCGTCCTTTGCGGCGGCCCTTCTGGGCAGGCGTCTGGCTGCGGAGGGTCTGCGCGTTGCCATCCTGGCACAGCCCGACTGGCGCAGCGCGGAGGCCTGGCGCGCCATGGGCCGCCCACGCCTGTGCTGCGCGGTGAGTGCGGGGAACATGGACTCGATGCTGAATCACTACACAGCCAGCCGCAAGCGCCGCAATGAGGATGCGTACTCACCCGGCGGCCGCATCGGTCTACGGCCGGACAGGGCAACGGGTGTCTACGCCCAGCGCTGCCGTGAGGCCTTCCCGGGGCTGCCGATCATCGCGGGTGGAGTCGAAGCCTCCCTGCGTCGGGTGGCTCACTACGACTACTGGTCGGATCAGGTGCGCCCAAGCGTCCTGGTATCCAGCAAGGCGGATCTCGTGGGATACGGCATGGGTGAGGAGTTCCTGGTCCACGCCACCCGCAGACTACAAGCAGGGGAGACCATCGAGGATCTACGCGACATGCGCGGGGTCGCCTACATGCTGGGCAAGACAGCAACACTGCCAGACCACACCTTCCAGGAGCACCGCGGGGATGGTCGTACCGTGGAGCTCCCGAGTTTCGAGGAGGTACGCGACGACCTTGAGGCCTTTGCGTGCATGACGCGCCACGTCCACCTCGAGACGAATCCCAAGAACGCGCGACGTCTGACCCAAGCCCATGGGGACCGCACGGTTGTCATCAACCCCCCACGGCTCTCCCCGTCCGAGGCCGAACTGGACCTCGCCTACGATCAGCCCTTTACCCGCGCGCCGCACCCCAGCTACAGCGAGCCCATCCCCGCACACACGATGATCAAGGACTCCGTCACGATCATGCGCGGCTGCTTCGGGGGCTGCACGTTCTGCTCGATCACCCTGCACCAGGGCCGCGAGATCCAGAGTCGATCCGAGGCCTCGGTCCTGGCTGAAGTGCAGTCCGTGGGCGGGCATCCCGACTTCAAGGGCACCCTCAGCGACCTGGGGGGGCCGACGGCCAACATGTACCGCATGGGCTGCTCCAAGCCCGAGGTTGAAGCCGTCTGTCGGCGCCTGTCCTGCGTCCATCCGACTGTCTGCAAGCTGCTTGACACCGACCATGGCCCCACCAAGGCGCTGATGACCCAATCCCGGCAGATGCCCGGAATCAAGCGCGTCCACGTGGCCTCTGGCGTGCGCATGGACCTGGCCGGCAAGGACCCCGAGTACCTTGAAGATCTGGCCCAACACCACGTGGGCGGTCACCTGAAGGTCGCTCCCGAGCATGTCTCTCCGTCGGTGCTCGAGCTCATGAAGAAACCCGATGTGGAGTCCTTTGATGAGTTCGCCGAGGCATTCAAGGCAGCCTCCGGGCGGGCCGGGAAGGAGCAGTACCTCGTGCCCTACTTCATCTCCGGGCATCCGGGGTCAGGCGTTGAAGAGATGATTGAGCTGGCGGTTTTCCTCAAACAGCGAGGCTATCGCCCACGGCAAGTGCAGGACTTCATTCCAGCACCCATGGACATCGCGACCTGCATGTACCACACGGGCCTCGACCCGCTCACGATGACACCGGTGAAAGTCGCCAAACACCTCCGTGACCGACGGCTCCAGCGGGCACTGATGCAGTTCTTCCTGCCAGAGAACCATGACAAGGTCAGGCAGATTCTCCGGGAATACGGGCGCGAAGACCTGATCGGTTCCGGTCCCGAGTGTCTTGTTCCGGCAGGTTTCAGCCCGGGGAGGGGGAACCCACACACACCACGCAGTAACCCGAAACGCGGAAGCGGTTCCAGGCGGTTGCGCTGATCTACTGCTCAGCGACCGGGGAAGGCGTCAATCGGTGAAGGCGGCATCGGAGAGGTGCTCGCGCTTCTCTTCCACGTCCTTCCACTCATCCGCATCGGGGAGAGGGTCCTTCTGCTCGCTGATCTCAGGCCAGATCGCCGCGAACTTGGCATTCAGCTCCACGTACTCCTCCCACTTCTCGGGTACTTCCGTTTCCTCGAAGATTGCATCGGCCGGGCACTCGGGGACGCAGGCACCACAGTCGATGCACTCATCGGGGTTGATGGCAAGGAAGTTCTCGCCCTCCACGAAGCAGTCGACGGGACAGACATCCACACAGTCGGTGAACTTGCACTTCACGCAGGGCTCGGCGACGACGTAGGTCATGGTTGGGGTGGATCAGAGGATCCTGAATGGGGGCTGGAGTTAAGAGAACGCACTGGCGTCCGATAATTATGGGGTGAGCATAGCGGCCAAAGCCCACAAGGGCGAGCCCTTGAGTCCCCCGGGAAGGAGTAGAGAGTGTCCCTAGCCCTCGGCGGCCACGGCGAGGACCTGAACCAAGCGTGGAATATCGGAGGTCGGTGTCGCGCAGAGAGCCACCCGCAGGGCCCCATCCATCGGGACGACAAAGACCCCCTTCTCCCGTGCCCGGGCAGCGGTCGCGGGCGCATCCTCGGCAAACACGGCCACGAAGAACCCGCCCTCATAGCGCGGGGTCTTCAATCCGAGCCTCTCCGCCTTCTCATTGAACAGGGCCACGCGCTCGCCAAGCAGGACCTTGGCTCGCTCACGCTCGCGGGTCACTCGGACCTTCAGTTCCGGGTCGGTGAGAAGCTCGGTCACGGCCAGAAGTCCAGCATGGTTGCAGTTGGACCACACGCCACGGCAGGAGTAGGCCAGGGCATTCGACATGCGCTGGCGCTCTTCAGAATCAAGGGTCACACCCAGCAACCCACCGACGCGGGCGCCGTACTGCAGGAAGGACTTGGAGGCACTCCAGGCCACGAGCAATGTGATGCGATCGGCGATGGCCTCCATGGGAGAGGTCCAGCGAGCAGCCTGACCGTAGTGGGCATAGGCCAGATCGAGCATGAAGGTCACGGGACCCTTGTCGCTGGCTTCGGCCAGGATGGCACTGACCCCTTCCCACTCCCGGGCATCGAGGGAGTATCCGGTGGGGTTGTGGCACGGGAAGTTGAAGATGATGAGGGCCCGACCCTGGCGCTCCATCAACTCGAACAGACCGCTGCGCATGGCCTCCAGGTTGAAGGTTCCGTCCGATGAGAACATCTCAAAGGTCTCCACCTCACGCCCCGCATGGTCGGCAATGATGCGGTAGGGACTCCAGTAGTAGCTGGTCGTGAGAAGGGCCTCTCCGGGTTGCACGTAGTTGACCACTGCGTGGTGCAGGGCGCCGGTCCCGCCGGCAGTTGCCACGGAAATGGCATGATCACCCAGGGAGCTCGTGCCGAATACATCGCGGACCATGGCGCTATTGAAGGCCCGGTCTCCCGCGATGGGCGCGTAGGCCGCAGCAGAACGGGCAGGCACAGCCGTCAGGGCATCGAACACTGAGGGCATGATCGCCAGTGCCCCGTCGTCTTCGGTGAGCACGCCCAAAGTGGCGTTGATGATGCTCTCTCCCTCAGCCGCCCGGCGCTCTGCCTCCGTGTTGAGGGCAAAGATCGGGTCGTCACCCGGCCGTTCGGATGCACTGGGAATCAGGCTGGACATCGGGGTTGCGTTGGTGGTCTGGCTCATGGGGGATCTGAATGAGGTCTACCCATGATAGGCACTGGGGGCTGATGCTGCCCCTGGTTCCTCACCGAAGCGAGGAATATCGGCCCGACCTGCGACAGGCGGGAGCCTTAGCGGTCCTCGACCTCGGGAGGTCGCCAGCCCGTCAGAACCCAAGCAGCGTAGGCCTCGCGCGCATCCAACGGGCGCCCCGAGAAGCACCTCTCCTCCCAGTGCAGAATCCCACGAAGTGCGAGAAAACGGTCGAAGTAGCGCATGGAGATTCCACGGCCTGCGATGAAGTCCAGACAGAGGCCGAGAGAGAAGTTCAGCTCGGGGTGGGCGGGTGCGGCGGCCAAGCCCTCTCTGCCGGAGTTGACAGCCAATTGGTATCGATCGGTAGCCCGTACACCGCCGATCTCCCCACCAATCCCCCCGGTCGATCGGAAGGGGACCAGCAGTTCCATCTCGCGATTGGAGCGTGCCCCCTTCTCCCATGCTGCCCGGCGCTCTGCCAGGGCGGCAACATGCTGCAGGTCAAGGCGGGGAGTGAAGAGCCCCTGCTCCAACATCCGAGCCGACTTGCGAGCCCTGGCATCCAGCACACCCACCAACGCCTCAGCCCTCCCCGTATCCCCCACCGTCAGAGCGGCAGCCAACTCAACAACCTCCGCGGAGTCCCCGTGAGTGGCGCTCACGACAGGCTGATACAGGGCCTCCAAGTCCAAGCGTAGGGCTCGCAGCCGCGCTGCGGCAAGGTCGGCTTGGGAGGCCAGGGTGTTCAGAGCGGGCCCTTTCTCCAAGCCTGCGAGTCCATGGGCGTGGGCCGTGAAGATCCGCAGAGTGCCGGGTAACAGCACCAGGTCCAACTCGACACCCTTCAAGATGTGTGCTCGCACCCGGAAGCGATCGTCAGCCACCATCCTCGCAAAAGCCAAGGCCTGGGTCCTGGTGTAGAGGCTGTCGGGCGCTTGGAGCAGAACGCCGAACCTCTCTGCCAGAACCTCGAACTCATGCCCCAGTGCAGGGTCGGCTATGGAAGGACGCGACCCGGGTTCACCAGGGGGCACCAACTCCAGGTAGCCCATCCGTTCGTACCGCCTGTGGGCGAGGGCCACGAGGATCTGGACCTGGGTCGCACTCTCCAGCAGTCCACCCACGAATTCCAGATCCGCAGCAGCCTTGCTACGGATGAGATCTGTCACGTCCTCCGGCTCGGGGGAGGTGCCAAACCCTCGAGCACCATCCGGCGCCAACTCCCAGGGAGCCTCGGTGGGAGGCCGCTGCGGCTCCTGGGAAAACGCACCAACGGAGAGGGCCACGAGCGAGAGAAATGCCCCGGCCCCGCAGGCGTGGATACTTGTGATCAAGGGGCGGGCGAGCATGGAAACCGGAGGTGGGTCACTCACAGTAGCACCCGACCCGACCCGAGTTTCACCTGCCCGGACCGAGCCCGGAAGGGGAAAACTAGGAGCCTAGGCGAAAGGGCCGCCAACGCCTTCGCTGCCGGGATCAATCGCTGGGTCCTCAGGAGCGGAGGCGCCCAGGGCCCCGGAGAGTGGATCGTCCGGCGCGTTGTCGGGGAACCGCACCGATGGTCCGGAGAGGTCGAAGTCCCAGTTCAGGGGACGATCGGGGCCGCGTTCCTCGGTGGGAATATCTCCAGCCGAAGCAGCCTCTGCCATGGGAGGCTCGCTGGGAAAGCGCACGTGCAGGGGCCTCGAGAGCTCGGGTCCGGAGTCCTGCGGCCAGGGAGTACCGTAGGTGGCGGCTTCCGGCATGGACGGCTCAGGCGGTGAAACGTGCTTGGGGCCCAAATCCTCTGAAGGTGCCGATGCCGGCTCCGGTGTTGCCTCGGGCTTGGCATCTTCTCCGGACCACTCCTCGCTGACGTGCTCTTCCGGCGTCGACACCTCATCGAACGAAGTGTCCACGGCATCCACCTCGAGACCCTGCATTTCAATGACGAGCTCCTCATTGACGGGGTCGGGTGTGACGAGCGCTGCACTGGGCTGGGGCTCCCAGAACTTCCGCGGGGGTGCCGCCGAATCCTCCTCGGAGGTGGATGGGGCGACTCCACGCCATCGGGCATCGAAGGAGAGTGAGACCGAAGAGGGATCGGACTCGGGATCCGATGTCTCGATCGAGGTGGGAGGTTCGTCCACCGGTTCGTCCATCGGTTCGTCCACCGATTCGTCCACCGATTCGTCCACCGATTCGTCCACCGGTGCGTCCACCGGTGCGTCCATCACCTCGGCCTTGGGTTCCGCCGCACGAGCGAGATACTGCGTGCGCCGAGCATTGGCATAGGTGACCCCCAAGATCTCCGCAAGTGCAAGGGGGTCGGCCGCCACGACATCCGACAGCGACTCGATGCCCGACCCGACCAAGGTGGTGATCATGGCCTCGTCCAGACCATCGAAATCCCCCGCGCACAGGGAAGGAGCACAACTCTGAACATCCGCGATGCACTCAGCCCCTGCGGCTTGTTCTTCATCTATCGCGCATGAAGCCGTGCCCGGATCTTCGGGCCACAGGCGCGTGGATTCGACGTCGGGATTTACCTCGGAAGGAGCCTCCGCTTCAGCTGGTGGTGACTCAACCCGGTCGTCGACGGTCTCCGCCTCCGCTTCATCCGACCAATGCTCAAGCACGCGGCCAAGGATGGCGTAGTCGCGCTGATCCAAGAAGCCTTGGGTGGTGACTTGTGGTGTGGGCGTCGATCCCAAGACAGATCCCGATGCGGCTCCCAAAGCGGGGCTCGAAGCCGAACCCGCGCAAGCCTGCGGGGCCTCCTCCGCATCATCCAGTACGCCATCGTCCAAGCGGACACCCAACCCCCGGGCCTCCTTCAGGAGGCGCCGTGCCACAGCCGGCGGCACTTCGAGCAGAGTAGCCAGATCGGCGGCCCCATAGGCTTCGATCGATTCCAGCGAGTCGCAGCCAGCGCGCCGCAGGCGCTTGAGCGTTGCCGGTCCATCAGCGTGCAGTGTGCAGAGGAGGGCGAGGGATTCCATTCGGGCTCTCTTGGGTTGGAGGATGGAGATTGGTGGATGAAAGCTATGAGGGGCTGGATGATCAGCTGGTACCGAGACGCTCGCTGGGCTCGTTCATGCCCACCCGTCCACTTGGGCTTCACCTGTTCGGACACCATCCGAGTCAGGCAGGTTCACCTGCTTGTCCAGGTAGATCTCTTCAGCCAGAGCGGCGAAATCAGCGGCAGCCCTGGAACCGGGTGCGTGTTCCTGTATCGGCAGGCCCACAGCAGGTCCTTCCCTCAGGCGCACACTGCTACGGATGACCGTGTCGTACATGACGCCCGCAAATCGTCCGTGCAGAGCGATCAGAAGTTCGCGAGCGAACCTGGTGCGCCGATCGAACAGGGTGCCGACGACACGGATGCGGTAGACCCGGTTCTGGCGTTCGGCGGCGACATCGAAGATCTGCAGAGCTTGCAGGGCACCTTGCAAAGCAAAGGCCCCGGTCTCGACCACCAGCATGGCGGTGGTGCTGGCAAACAAGGCGTTGGCGCACAAGACACCGTCCGCCCGCGGCGGACAGTCAACCACGATCCACTCATATCGACCGCGCAGGGACTCGACCACGACCCGCAAGCGCTGTTCGGGGTGCAAGATCCGCCCAGAGACTTCCTCAAACTCACCCAGATCCAGCCTTGCGGGGAGCAGATCGATTCCTCCCGGGCAGCGGATGATCGCCTCACTGGCTTGGGCTTCATCCAGGAGAACCTCGGCCACACTGGCCTCGTACGGCTCGGGTGCCTGACCCAGGGCCAGCGTAGCGTGAGCCTGGGGATCGAGATCCACGAGCAACACACTCTCACCGCGGGCCGCCAGGGCACCGGCCAGATTGACGGCGGTGGTGGTCTTGCCACAACCGCCTTTCTGGTTGACTAGGGAGAGAACCTGCATGGGAAAAAGGGGCCCGGACGCCAAGGCCGGGGCGGGAAAGCACGGAGTTTCAAGCGGTGAGGGGTGTTGAGTGCAGGCCCTCGGGACCACACACAGACTCGCACGGGCTACCGAAGAGCCCGGCGCGCCTTCTCGTAGAATGCACTAGTGGTACGGGCGTGATCAATAGGCCCCCAGTCGGCCACTGCGGCCAGGGAGGTTGCGGCGGGGCTGGTGGGATAGCTACCCACGACCGGCTCCCTGCGCTGAACGCTACTAGAAACGGCCGGATCCGCGGGAACCCAACCCACGAACTCGGGGCTATGCCCGAGGAACCGCTCGGAAACGGATCGGAAGCTGTCCCAGGCCGCGCCCGCCAGCTTCTCATCCGGGGCCCGATTGACGACCAGCCCCACGCGGATCCCCTTATTCACCGCTGTGGCACGCTTGTAGAGGGCGTACCCGTCCGAGAGAGCCGTCACCTCGTGGTTAGTCACCAGCAGGAGGGTGCTGGTGGCCGCCAGGTGGGCCACAGTGGAGTATCCGAGGCCTGCCCCGTGGTCGATGAGGACCAGGTCGAACTCCTTCTCGAGGGGCATCAGGGCCCGAAACAGGCGGTCCAATTCGCGCCGGGTGGGATCCACCAGGGACTGACGGCCCACCCCCCCGGAGAGGAGCTTCAGGCCGTGGGGCCCTTCGCTCAGAGCCTCACGCGCCTTGACCTGCCCCTGCATCACGTGACCCAGATCATGGTTGGGCGCCATACCCAGCAGCAGATGCGCGTTGGCCAGGCCCGCGTCAAAATCCACCAGCAGAACCCGTTCCCCACGGCGCGCCCGGTGCACGGCGATATTGGAGGCGATAATGCTCTTGCCCGTACCCCCTTTTCCACTGGCGATGCAAACGACACGCGCTGCCATGCGGCCGTCTTGAACCTCGGCCGTCGTATCAGGGCGACGGAAGGGGCGGAAACGCTTGAATTGAAAACGGCTGAGCATGATCAGGGCACCCCATCATCGTGAAGGTGGAGCACAAATCAATGCCTGACATGGGAGGCGATGCAACTATCCAGTGGCACACGGAAGTTATGGCCACTCAATTCGAGTGGGGCTGGGTAGCGCCGCCCGGCAGGCCCGCGCAGAGATGGCGTTGCAGAACACGACGGGCCTGGTCAAACCACTCCACGCGGAAGATGGGATCATCGTGGTCCAACAAGAAGGTAGAGCGGTAGGGCTCCCCCTCCACACTTCCGATGGCCCTCATCAGGTCGGGAACCTCCTGCAACCGTCCGGGATGCCCACTTCTTGCGAGAGAGAGGAACTGGCTGTAGTGCCGAGCTTCGTCTGCGATCACGCCCCGCATCCAGCGACCGAAGGTCGGCCCCAACGCGTCATACCAGGCCAGACCAGCGGTGTAGGCCCTGACCGTGACCCACTCGTCGTATGCGGCCAGGCACAGGAAGGCGAATTCGTCGCCGAGCCAAGGTTCCAGGTGGCTGAAATCGGCCTGCCGCCCCTCCAGATTGAAGTCCTCACCCCCTCCACAGGAGAGGTAGACGCCGCGGGCAACCCTGTGGTGCTGGGCCTCGTCCGCCTCCCAGCGAGCCTCAACGCCCCAGAAGGCCTCGGACCAATGGGCTCCGACCTCACGCAAATGGGAACCGAGCAGGCGCGCATCGTACTCGGTGAGCAGGTCGTCGAGCAGCAGGGAGGACAGGCGCACGCGAACGGGCTCCGGCAAGCTCCCGAAGTGGGCTCCTGCCTGGGCGACGACCTGGCCCTGACGAACGGGATCCGAAGCCTCCACGCGATAGCGAGCCAACGGTCTGGTCAACTGAGCTTGGTGGACTCACCGATGCGGTGCAGCTTCATCACGTTCGTGCTGTTCACGACACCCGGTGGAACCCCGGCCACGAACACAACCTCCTGGCCGACCTCTGCAATCTCTCGCACGACCAACATCTCGGCCGCCATGTCAAACATCTCCTCCAGGCTGGCCTCGCGCCGGAAGAGAGCCGGGCGAACGTGCCCCAGGACAGTCATCTGGCGCACAACTCCCAGATTCGGGGACAGGCCAATGATCTCGTTGCCCGGCCGATAGCGCGAAATCAACCGCACGGTTCCACCCGACTCGGTGAAGCAGATCACCTTGTCCAGTTGCAACGCCCGTGCAACCTGCGCAGCTGCCATGGCAATGGACGTACCGAATGTCGCGTCCATGGCATCGAGCTTCAAGCGCGGCCGACGCCGGTAGCGGGGAGACTTCTCCACGGACCGAGCGATCTCTCGCATGGTGTTCACCGCAGCTACCGGGTGGGCCCCTGCGGCAGTCTCTGCTGAAAGCATGACCGCGTCGGTTCCGTCCAAGACGGCGTTGGCCACGTCTGTCACCTCTGCACGGGTGGGGCGGGAGGAGTGCACCATGGACTCCAACATCTCCGTGGCTGTGATCGTGAACTTGCGCGCATCGAGGGTGCGCTCGAGGATCATCTTCTGCAGACCCGGCAGGTCGGCGAGTCCGATCTCCACACCGAGATCCCCACGCGCCACCATGACACCATCGGCGGCTTCCAGGATCTCGGCCAGATGCTCGATGGCCTGACGCCGTTCAATCTTGGCCACGATGGCCTGGGTGCCGGCCAGTGAGCGCACATGCTCGATCTCAGAGGCGTTGCCCACGAAGCTGACCCCAATGAAATCCAGCTGGTGGTCCACGGCAAACTGAATCCACCTGCGGTCATCATCTGTGGGAACCTCGTACTGGACGTCTGAGTCGGGGAAGTGAATGCCCTTGCGGTCCCCCACTGCTCCAGCACGGGTCACACGCGCCTGAACGACCTCACCGTAGGTCTTCTCCACGACCAGCTCTACCTGACCATCTGCCAGGGAGACCCGATGACCCGGGTCCAGCGATAAGTGAATGTCCGGGATGTCCAAGAGCACCTCTCCGGCGAGAGCCGTACCGCCCCCGGAGCGCAGTCGCACCGACTCCCCCTCCTCCAGGTCCACGTGGCCTCCGGGGAAGGTGCCTGTGCGCATCTTCGGTCCGGGCAGGTCACCCAGGATGCCCACGGGGCGCCGCATGCTCTGGGCCACCTGCCGAATCGTCTCGATTCGAGCCTGGTGTTCCTCGGGCTCGCCGTGGCTGAAATTGAGGCGGGCCACGCTCATACCAGCAGCGACCAGCTCCCGGATGCAGCCTTCGGACGCAGGACCGATGGTCGCGACGATCTTGGTGAAGGAGCGCGGCTGTTCGGGCACCGAGTCGCCGTCCATATCTCTTGCAGGTGTGTCTGTTGGCATGATTTGCGGGTTCATGGGCCCTGAGGATAGCGGTTGGGAGGCCGTGGTGCAGGGCTCTACGCCCGCGTGGAGCTTTATCGGGAGAGAAACACGCATAGCGGCTCCGTTTCCACGAGATCACCCACCCGGGGAGCCCCGGGAGTGGTATCACTATGTGTGGAGGCGCGGTTCCGCCCGGGCCCCAACGTGTTCAATTATCAATCCAACACGGCAGTCCCATGTCCTTGCATCAAATGAGGGGCGCACGCCGAGCTGCACCATCAACGACGACGGTGCTGCTCTTTGGCCTTGTCCTCTGCCTGCTTCTATACGCCTTCTAGCGGCTCTTCCCCCGCACTCCACAC
>PBIX01000059.1 GCA_002720975.1 Planctomycetota bacterium
GGAACCCGGCGGGACTGCGAGCACTTCCTGCGCCGAGTGGTGCGGGGCGTTTTCGCCGCCTAGTGCAGATGCGACTTCTTGTCGATCAGGTCCGCGATCAGGCCGATGGACAGGACCTGAACGAGGGCGACAAACATGAGAACTGTCTTGTCCCCAAGGTTTGGTGGTTTCTCCACGAAAAGGTCGTAGCAGAGGGATCCCACCAAACCCAGCGCGAGCACGGTGGCTACCGGATAGAAGACCTTCAGCGGGTTGAAGTACAAGACCGTGCGAATGATCAGAGCCGTGAATCCAAGAGTGTCACGGACGGGACGGATCTTGGAGTTTCCCGTGCGTGCCGCATAGTCGATGGTGACGTAGTCCACGCGATGGTGATTGGTCAGGCAGGCCAGGGTGATGGTCGTCGTGAAGCTGAAGCCCTCCGGCAGGATGCCCTTGTACTTCAGCACCACGTCGCGCCGGATGGCGCGCAGACCCGAGTTCAAATCAGGGATGCGCACGCCCCCCAGGTAGGAGGCCAACATCCGCAGAGCTGCCTTGGCCGGTCGCCGGATGAGAGGGATCTTCACTTGCGCCCCGATGCGCGCCCCGACAGCCATGTCCGCGCCATCGTCCACCCGCGCGATCAACTCAGCGATCCGATCCTCAGGATAGGTATCGTCCGCGTCCGTGATTACGACCACCTCGGTACACGCACTCTCGAAGCCCGTCTTCAAGGAAGCACCGTAGCCACGGTTCGTGTCATGTTTCAGGACGCGAAGGGCGGGGATTTCCTTCTGCAGTTGCTCGAGCTTGGCCCCGGTTCCATCTGACGATCCATCCTCAACCACGAGCACCTCCGTTGGAACACCCAGATCGAGGGCGGCCAACCGGCGCACGACGCCTTCGATCCCGTTCTCCTCATTGAAGGCGGGGACCAGCAGGGTCACGCCCGGAGCACTGGGCTTGGCGGTGTCTTGGGGGGAGGGGTCGATGGGAGGCTCGCTTGGTGGGAGTGGCAAGTGTAGCGCCTCGACTCCCCCACCCGTCCAGCATCAATCGGTCTCCGGAGGCCACTCCTTCAATCCGGCCAGGGCCTTGCGAGCCATGGCGGTCAGCCCCAGGGCCTCCAACTGCTCCGCCTCAAACCATGCGAAGGCCGAGCCCTTGCGTCCTCGAGCCGTCCCCAGCCTCAGCCTGGCCCTGATGGTGAAGCGCATGATGCCGTGGCGCAAGCGGCCCAGATCCGGGCCGTCTACGGCTCCCAACCCATGCGGCCACTCCCCGTCGAACAACCGTGAGCCCCCACCTCCGATCACACGCGTCGGCAGCTGCCAGAGACCCCCCAGAGCCTGACCATCGGCTCGTTGCTCCAAGAGGATTCGCGAACCCCTCCGGATGAGGAGCATCTCGACGTCCAGGGCCTTGGCGGCTACCCGGACCTTGGGCCTTGGCAACTCCGACACCCGGCCATCCTTGCGGGCCTGGCAGGAACGCTTCAGCGGACACTCCGCGCAGGCCGCCTGACGAGGGGTGCAGATCAGCGCGCCCAGCTCCATCAACGCCTGATTCCAATCGCCCGCCCGCTCCTGCGGCACGAGGAGCTCCGCCAGTTCCCAGCACTGGGCCACCAACTCCCGCGAGCCGGAGACCCCATCGAGCCCAAAGAACCGACTGAACACGCGCTCGACGTTTCCATCCACGAGCGCCTGGGGCAATCCATGGGCGATAGAGAGCACCGCTCCCGCCGTGTAGCGCCCGACCCCGGGAAGGTCCAGAGCGGCCTTCGGGTCCATTGGAAAGTGCCCGGCGTGTTCAGTCACCATGACCCTTGCAGCTGACTGCAAAGAGCGCGCTCGCCGGTAGTAGCCCAGACCACTCCACAGGGCGAGCACGTCTTCTTCCTTCGCGTCCGCCAGGCTCCTCGCATCCGGGAAGGCCTTCAAGAAGCGGTGGTAGTAGTCGACCACCGTGGCCACCTGGGTCTGCTGCAACATGGCCTCGCTGACCAGGATGGCGTAGGCATCAGAGGTTCGGCGCCACGGCAGATCGCGGGCATTCTCCCCGTACCACCCCAGCAATCGCGAGCGCAGCCGCGTGGCGCGCGCGGGCGAAGGCAGAGCGGGGAAGAGGGAGGTCGTCACGGCGGTCACAAGTCTGCCACGAATCCCAGCGGGTGCGCGTGCGATTGTGCTGCAAACGGGGGTGGGCAAGAGCTACCCTTGAGCCATGAACCGCTTGCTCCTTGGCGCTCTCCTGGGGGCGTTTCTCGCTGGCCTGCGCCTGGCTCCCGGAGCCGAGCTGTTGCAGTGGCCGGTGGTCGAGGCGGAGCAGGCCTACCGTATGCGGGCAGGGGGACTGCTGCTGGTCGCGGGCGCACTGCTGTGTGCAGGGAGAATCCTGGACGGGCACTCACGCAGCGCCTGGCTGGTGGGGATCTTCGTTGGCGTCACGCTGGAGAGCCTGGCGGGCAACCTGGGACCCGAAGACCACAGCGCGGCCTGGCCGTTGGTGCCCGTCGCCCTGGTCCTGCTGGTCATGTTTTCCCGGCGCAGACCGGACGGTGACGGCAAAGGTAAGCCCGCAACGGCGCAGGCGACTCACCTGCTGCCGGCTGTGACGGCGGCCCTGATCGGGATGGGATTCGCCCTGGGCCTGGAAGGGACGGCCCGCGTCCTGCGTCGGCTGGGCGGCGGACTGCCACTGGACGATGGCGTCTTCGCCAGCGCCCTGGCGCTCAGCGTGGTGGTGGGCGGCCTCAGCTTCGGCGGCCTGTTGGCGCAGCGCGAGGGCAAGACTCGGGAGGGCCGGGCCCATATGGCCGCAGGCCTCGTGGGCGCCCTGGCTCTACTGGGCAGCCTGATCGCCCTGCGCGGAGTGAGCACCCCGCGGGGACTGCGTAGCTACCTCGCACGCTTCAGCTTCTTCGATCTCGACGCCTCGTTGTTTGGACAGCTGCCCTACGATTTCCTGCTGGGCTCACTGGTCTTCGTACTCCCCGGTTTTGCGTTGGGTGCACTACTACATGGCACCCATCTGCGCTCCACCCTCGCCAGCCTGTTCCTCGGTGCAGCAGCCGGCTTGATGGCCATCCCGCGCCTCCTCGATCATGGTGCAGAGCTTGACGTTGTCAGCGGGCCGCACAGTGCCGAGTTGATTCGATGGGGCATGTGCGCCATCGGCTTGGGTGGACTGTTCTGGTGCTTGAAGAAGCGTGAACTGCTACGGGCACCCAGCGGCTTGGCCCTGGGCCTGGGCTCCCTGGCCGCGACGCTCTCACCCGTCTTGATCCCGGTGCAACAGCTGCGGGTGCTGCCCGCCTGGGAGCGCTTTCCCAGGCCCTTCGCCGAAGTGTTCGACACGCCCCAGGGCCAGTTCTCGATCCACCCCAGCGCTCCGGGTATCGATCGCGTAGCCCTGGACAATCTCGACCTCACCCCGGACCGCGAGCGAGGCGGCATCGATGCGCGACGACTGAAGGCGGCCACAGCGCTACTGGATTCCGAGAGGAGAATGGTGGGTGCGAGAGCGCTCTTGATCGGGCAGTTGACCCCGGGGCGAGCCCTGGTCCTGGAGAGCGAGGGCATCGTGCACCTCGACCGCACCGGAGCCTGGTGGCGTTCCATGGAGTGGTTGGAACAGCGCCTGTTCCGCGACCGCTCGGACATGCTTCCGAATGCGGGAGGCATCCTGGATCCGGAGAGTGCACGCGCCGGGATCGCTGCGGGGAACTATGACCTGGTGATCGCGCTACCCCAATCGGGTGCTGCCCCCATGGCCCCTGACCCGGATCTACCCGGCGGCACGCTGGCCGTGGCCTGGTTTGATGGCGAGGCTACGCTGTCCCGGCGCTCCTTGCCCGAGCCCGTACTCGTTGTGAGCGATGGGCTCAGTCATCTCTCCCTGGGTCTGGTCTGGGGGGCCGATCTCTCAGAGTTACCCCAGCCCGGCCGACCCGCCGCCCTCCGAGCCGGCGCGCCTCGTACGGGCACCGGGAGGAACGAGTGGATGTTCGTGCGTCCCGATGATCGGCGTCGCCGCTGTCAGGTCGAGCTCGCCGAGCGCCTGAGGGATGCGAATGCGGCCAACGACTTCCGGTTTCTCACGCGCGGGTTGGCCGAGCACTTCACCGTTCAAGAGCGCAGCTCGCCCTGGGGCGACCGGGCGGAGAAGACCGAGGTCTCCAAGGAGGCCCTGGCGAGCTTCACCGAGGCTCTGACGGTGGGTGAACCAGACGCCCTGACCCGCGAAGTCTGGGACGGGCTCGCCGCCGTGCTTGCGGGCAAGCGCGATATCGAGGCCATCGACACCTGGCTGCGTCCTGCCGCCGAGATCTGGCCCCTCTGGCCAGCACTGGAGAGAGCCATCGCCCTGGCCGACCTGGAGAGCCTCGATCCCCAAGCAGCCATCACGCGCATGCAGGCGCTGGTACTCCACGATCCAAATGACTTCGAAGCCGTCCGCCTCCTGGGCAAGGCACACGAGCAGGCGGGCCAGCCGGAGCAAGCCGCTGAGGTCTGGCAGACCCTCCTGGACCGCCAGCCCGAGAGCAGACGCACCCGTCGCAAGCTGGCCCTCGCCTGGGTGGCCGCCGGCGAGTTCGATCTGGCGCGTCCTCTGCTGCGAGACCTCTTGAAGGAGAACCCTGAGGATCGCGAGCTGTGGGGGCTGCTGAACCCGACTGGAACCCCGGAATCCGACGAGGGATTTGACCCATCAGATTGAGACCTGGTCTGAGAGGCTCAAGATGAGGCGCAACGGGGGCGATTCTTGGGCAGAACACACCTTGTAGTACTCCCCTGGTGGGTTATTCGGCGGTAGAGGCCTCCACAAGGTAGGGTGAAGGGGCGGGATCAAGCCCGCGCCACGCCCCCTGGACCCTGCGGCAGGAGGCCTTTCCAACAAGTTCCGTTGCCATGCGAGATGAAGTCATGAGATCCAGGCGAACACGCCAACAGCGGATGACCTCGGTCCTCGCTACCGCCCTGAGTCTCGTGCTGGGATCGGCCCTCTGCTGGGCCTCCATCGAGAAGCTCACTCTGCCGCAGATGGTGCAGCGCATCGACAACGCGATCTATGGGGAGATCCTGGCCAAGCGGGTGGAAGCGGTCGCCCTGCCTGACGGTTCAGGTGAGATGTTCTTCACGACACTCACCATCAAGGGCAACTCGGTTCTGAACAACGCGGCCTCCACGGTCGAGGTCAGCTACCCCGGTGGATTCCTCGATGAGGAACATGGGGTGTTCAACTCTGAGGAGCCCTCCGCCGACGACGTACGCATCGGCAATCGCGTTGTAGCTTTCTACAAGTGGAGCCCGGACATGGGCGGCGGTTTTGCCTCGAACGCACTCTACGCCTCCCACGGCGGATTGTTCCGCACATTTGTTTCACGCAAGGGCGAGACCATCGTGCAAGGCCGTGGGCCCGGCTACGCGGTCGCAACCAATCAAGTTCTGAGCGGGCTCGAGAAGCAAGCTCAAGAGCTCTACGCCAAGCGCAAGCGCTAAAGCACCCTGCAGAAGTCCCCTTTGAAGATCCTCCGCCTGCTACCCCCTGCCGCGGCGAGTCTCGCGGCCCTGGTTCTCGTTGCCCCGCCCAGCGCGTGGGCATGGGTGTCCACGGGCTGGTCTCTCGACGTGACCCAGAGGGACGTACGCGTCTTCAACAACTTCACAGACACCGAGGCCAACGACAACCAGACCCCCGACGCGAACTTCCCGGGCCGCTTCGGGGCCGAAATGGCCATCTGGAAGGCCTCGGTGGAGTGGGGATCGGAGCTGCACGGAGACGGCCAGGGAGACCCCGGCCAGGGGGGCGGGCTGGGATCGGGTGGAGCCAACTTCGATGCCACTTTCCAGGGCTCCGCCTTGAGCGCGGGTCAGGTGGGCGACAACACCCATTCGGAGCTGACCGGCTGCGCAGGTGGAGTGCTTGCCTTTACCCAGTCCTTTGTGGATGGCACGGGATGGCGCACTTTCTACTACCAGTGCTGGATCTGGGTCGATGGCCCCGAGCAGAACTGGACACCCAAGACGGGCTACTACGACTTGCAGGGCATCGCCACTCACGAGTACGGCCACGCGTTGGGCCTGGGGCACTCCGCAGACCCCCTGGCAACCATGTTCCCCACACCGCCGAGCAACGGCAGGACCTGGCGCTCACTCAACTCCGACGATGTGGCGGGCATCCAGGCCATCTACGGCGTCAAGGATCCCAACAAGCCCGTCATCAGGGGCGCCTCCGTGAATGGATCTACACTGACTATTGGGGGCTCAAGTTTCGCGAGCGTGGGGAACGAGGTCTGGTTCACCCAGCGCGCACCCGGGGGCAATGGAGACCCCGTCAAGTCGCTGATGGTCGAGTCGAGCGTCGGTGGAACGCTCCTTGACATTCAGATTCCAAGCGAGGCAGGCAGCGGCGACGTTCTGATCTACACCACTCTTGGTGATGGCGAGACACTGTCCAACGCCTGGCCATTCGAGAGCCAACCTTCCGGCTGCCCCGCACCCCTGAACTATTGCGACGCTCTTCCCAACTCATCTGGAACGCCTTCAGTCATGGGTGCCATCAGCTCACAGAGCGTCGCAGCCAACGACACGACCCTGTACTCGGCAGGCTCGCCAGCGGATAGCTTCGGCATCTTCTTCTACTCACCCACCAGTGGCCACTTGCCTGTGGGCGATGGTCTCATCTGCCTGGGCGGACCATTCTTCCGCCTGTCTGCCGTACAGGCAGATGCAACGGGCCGGGCCCTCCTGCCCCTCGACCTGACGATGCCACCCAAGCCGGGTGGTCAGATCACCAGCGGCTCGGTGTGGCATTTCCAGTGGTGGTACCGCGATGTCCCCGGTGGGCCCAGCGGGTACAACTTCAGCGATGCCCTCCGCCTGCCGTTCTGTGACTGAACGCGCAAGGAATCCCACAATCCGGATTCACATCAGCGCGGAATGGGCCTACTCGGTCTGGACACGCTATGTTCATGGCCATGCCTAAGAGGAGTTCGAGCTGGGAGCTGCGGCTGGGAGGAATCGCGTTGATTGCTCTGGCGGTGGTTCTGACCTACAGCCAGGCACTGGGCGGTGGATTCGTCTATGACGACAAGCTGCTCGTCCTCGACAACCTGCGGCTGTCTTCACTCGGTACGGCCTTTGGCGCGTTCTTCGAGCCCTACTGGTCCTTTGATCCGACGGCGACCTTCACCAACTCCTACTGGCGACCGCTGACGACGATCACCCTGGCCCTGGGACGCAGCCTGTCGGGCACGGACCCGTTGGGATACCACATCCTCTCCCTGGGGCTGCACGTGATCGCAAGCGTCGTGGTCTGGCGATTGGCGGCGCGCTTGCTGGGCAGCCCCTTGTTGGGTTTGGGGGTGGCACTGCTCTTCGCCATGCACCCCACGCACGTGGAGAGTGTGGCCTGGGTCTCAGCGATCAATGATCCCCTCTACGGATTGTTTGCCCTACTGGCCCTGGACGCCTTCCTGGAATGGCGCAACAAGGGGTCGCAAGGCTCGCCATGGCTTGCTGGAATCTGGCTCCTGCCCGCCCTGCTCTCCAAGGAGCAGGCCCTGACCCTCGTGCCCGTGGCACTGGTCCTCGACCTCTCCCGCCAATGGTTGTGGGCACCCCCCGAGGAAGAGAAGAAGAGGTCCGATGATCCGGCCTTTGACCTGCTATGTGCGTACGGTCCGTTCCTTCTGGCCCTGCTCGTGTACTACGCAGGCCGAGTGATCACGTTCGGCAGCATCCTGGGCGGCTTTGACATTCTCAGTGCCGGCTTCGGCTTGAGTGCTGGCCGTGCCTCTCAGTTCCGGATCGAGATCATGGGTGGGTTCTTGGAGCACCTGTTCCTACCACTGAACCAGGAGGTGTTCCGCCAGGTACGGCCCGAACTACCCGCTGGGCACATGCCTTGGCTGAAGGCGTTGGGGTTCACCGGGTTGTGGCTTATCGCTGCAAGCTGGGCAGCACTCTCCCGGAGGCGGTTGGAGTTCGGCCTGCTTCTCACATTGCCGGCCTCCTTCTTGTTGATACTCCTGCGCTACGAGAGCGCGGGGGCCTTCCCCATTTCCGATCGCTATCTCTACCTCCCAACGATCTTCGCGGCACTGCTCCTGGCCGCAGCCTGCTCACACTTTCTTCAGCAAAGGCAGGCCTTCGGCGTACTGGCCCTTGCTGCCATCGGATGCGGGTTCCATAGCCACGCCTATACCGCGAACTTCGCAGATGACGAGACGTTCTTCCGCGCCGCCGTTGCCACCTCCCCAGACAACACGTACGTGCGCTGGGGCATGGGCAACGTGCTACTGGAACGCTATCAGCGATTGCAGTCCCAAGGGGACCTGGACGAGGCCGCCTTTCATTTCCTGATGTCCCTGAAGCTCGGGACGGATTATGGGGAGCGTGAACCGGTCTTCACGGACGATCAGTCCGCCGCTACGAAAGCCGACCAGTTGAGCCTGCTGATCAACGGCACGACCCCCAGTCAGCGCCGACCGGACAATACGGTCATGTGGTCGCTGGATGACCGCTTGCAGGCAAACATCGGACAAGCCTGGTGCCACATGTTTCAGGCGCTCAACAGTGAGGATCGCGACCTGAGCGTTGCCGAGATCATCTTCGAGCAGACTCTTCTGCGCTGGCCGGAGAGCATCCAGGCCAAGCTGGGCCTGGGGACCGTTCTGTTGCAGCAGGGCCGACTGCCCGAGGCCGAGACCAAGCTGCGCGAAGTCGTCGCAGCAAACCCCGCCTACGCCGAGGCCTGGCACAACCTGGGGCTGGCTCTGGCGGACCAGCACAATTGGGTTGACGCCCGCAAGTGCTTCGAACAGGCGCTGCGATTCCGCCCCGAGCACCTCCCCGACCTGATCAACGTGGCCAAGGCGTCAATAGACGGAGGGCAATTCGAAATCGCCGAGCGATACCTCGATACCGCCCGTGACATCCATCCGAAGAGCACGGAGCCGCTGCACTTCCAGGGCATGCTGGCCGCCGTGCGCGGCGATCTGCCCACCGCCCTGACTCACTTCGACGCCGTGCTCCGGCGTCAGCCCGATCACGCCCAGGCCATCTTGCAACGCGGTAGGGTCCTGGCCAGCCAGGGCCAGGCCGCTGAGGCCGCTGCGGCACTGAGCCGCGCCTGTGAGTTGTTGCCCACCAGCTTTGACGCCTACTACACAATGGCAAGCCTCGTGCTCTCATCGGAAGGCTCCCCGGAGGCGGCACTACCCTACCTGCGTCGCGCCTATGCCCTGGGCCCACCCGACAGCACGCGACAGGTCCTGCACCAAGCACTGAAGGATGTGCTCGGCCCCAACGCTGCCGATTGCCTGGCCCTCTCGCGTATGGATGCTGCGCGCAGGGACTTTGTCCATGCCATCGACTGGGTGGATGATGCGCTCACGCTCTACGAGAGCGAGCCAGGGACACCGGCCAAGGGCATGGGCACCATGCACTACGAGCGCGGTACCTACCTGTGGGCCATGGACCGCGACGACGAGGCCGCGGATGCCTATCGCAAATCGATTGCCTTCGACGCAGAGGCATTTCATTCCTACCATGACCTGGCCGTGATCATGTCGCACAAGCCGGGCATGGGAGCCGAAGCCGCGCGGCTCGCAGCAATGGCTCTCGCCAGGCTCGATTCTGCCAGTGGCATAACGGACCCCGGCTATCGCAAGACGGTCCACACAGTGCTGTCGGGGATTGCGGGTGAGTGAGGGCTGCCCCTAGAACTCGATCGCGCTTGTGCTGAACACCGGGCCGTCGACACAGGCCTTGGCGACAGGCCAAGCGCCCAAGGGCCCGTCAGGACGGGTGACGAGAGAGCAACCGTTGCAGATGCCCACCCCACAGCCCATGTAGGTTTCAAGGGAGACCCAGCACTTGAGGTTCTTCGCCGCAGCTTCATGGGCAACGGCTTCCATCATGGGTTCAGGCCCACAGGTGAGTAGGTGTACGGTCTCCGGGAGGTTGCCCGCGTCCCACTGCTTGCGCAGGCAATCGAGGACGTTGCCGTGAAAGCCGACGGAGCCATCGTCCGTGGCGGCCAGCACGCGCACGCCCAACTCCATGAAGGCCTCCAGGTCGTAGAGGAACCCCGCCTGGCGGCCGCCATAGATCAGGGTCAGGTCTTCGGGCTCCACCTTGGCTCCGTGGCTACCCTCCAGCGCCTGCTGGATGGCCATGTAGAAAGGTGCAGACCCGATCCCCCCGGCCACCATGACCCGCGGCACATCGGCTTCGAACTCCGGGAAGCCATTTCCCAAGGGGCCAACGCACACCAGCTCTGTCCCGGGAGGGCTGCCGGCCAGGGCGCGCGTCCCAGGCCCCATGACCTTGATCAGGAACTCGATGCTCCCGTCGTCGTACTGGCGGTAGACAGAGAAGGGCCGAGGGATGGAGGGGGCGGTGTCGTCCAGGCTCCGGAGCATGAAGAAACGCCCCGCACGCAGAGGATCAGCGGGCTCAAGGGGCTTGATGCGCAGGAGCACTCCATCCTCCCCACAGGGCTCCACGCCCAGTACATGGGCATTTTGGGAGCGGGCATCAATGGGCGGAGCGGGCATCGGGCGTGATGGTACGCCGTGGAGGCCGCTCGCACCACATGGTGCGGGCTCGCGCACCTAGCCACCACAGGCGATGCCGCTATCCTAGTCGCCCCGGAATTCGCCCCGGCCCACTCCATGACCCTGCTCTCCCTCGACAACCTGAAGAAGCACTACGGGACGCAAGAGGTCTTGAAGGGGGCTTCCCTGCTACTGGATCCGGGGGTGATCCTTGGCATCGTGGGACGCAATGGCGGTGGGAAGACGACGCTCTTCAGGATCATCACCGGAGAGGAATCCCCCGATTGGGGGACGGTATCCCTGAGGCGCGGGGCGCGCATGGGCTTCGTACCCCAGCGACCGGTGTTCGCTCCGGGTTTGAGCGTGAGCGACTACGTGGAGTCCGGGTTGGACGAGACCAAGCTGCTGCTGACGCGAATCGAGGCCATTGGCGATGAGATGGGCACAGCCACCGGCGATTCCCTGAACCGGTTGATGCGGGAGCACGACGAGCTGACCGGTCGCGTGGATGAGCTGGGCGGTTGGGAGACCGAGCGCAGGGTGGAGACCGTGCTCTCCGGTATTGGTCTCGGAGAAGAGTTCTGGAAGCGCGAGGCCTGCACCCTCTCCGGTGGGGAGAAGAACCGCGTCGCGCTGGCGCGCGAGCTGGTAGCGGATCATGACCTGTTGCTGCTCGATGAGCCCACGAACCACCTGGACCTGGAGGGGATCGAGTGGCTCGAGAAGTACCTCGCTGAAATACGCGGGGCCGTACTGATCGTCTCCCACGACAGGCGTCTGCTGCAGAACTCGGTACATCGCATCGTGGAGCTCGAGTTCGGTGAGCTTGGGACCTATCCGGGCAACTACTCCCAGTATCTCGTGCTCAAACAAGAGCGCTATGACGACCACCTTCGCCGCTACAAGCAGCAGCAAGAGCACGTGCGCAAAGAAGAGGGCTTCATCAAAAAGCACATGGGCAGCCAGCGCACGGCAGAGGCCAAGGGGCGGGCCAAGAAGCTCAGCCACGTCGAGCGAATCGAGGCCCCTCACCACGACATCCGCAGGCCTGCCATCCATGCCCCCCAGGCGGCGCGTGGGGGTGAGAGGGTCTTGCTGGCCACCGGACTGAGCGGCGGGGATGAGGGCAATGTGCTCTTCAAAGACGTGGAGCTGCGCGTCGGACGTGGGCAGCGCATTGGCGTGGTCGGCCCCAATGGGTCGGGCAAGTCGACCCTGATGAAGATCCTCGCCGGCCACATGAATGCCCTGGCCGGAACGGTGAGCCTGGGGCACGGGGCCCAGGTGGCCTACTACGACCAGAACACCTCCCACCTGCGAGACGACGGAACGCCACACTCAGAGATCGGCCGCTTCCATCCCACCTTGACGGACCTGGAGATTCGCTCGCACCTGGCGCGCTTTCTCTTTCGAGGGACCGACGTGGGCAAGTCCGTTGCCGCTCTCTCTGGAGGAGAGCGCTCACGGTTGTGTCTGGCCCTGCTCGTTCTCAGCAAACCAAGCTGGATGGCCTTGGATGAACCGACCAACCACCTGGACCTCGCCAGCCGAACCGCTCTGGAGGAGATGCTGTCGGAATTTCAGGGGGCACTCGTCTGCATCAGCCACGACCGGGAGTTCCTGGATGGGCTGTGCACGCACATCATCGAAGTCAGCGATGGCGGAATCCGTGAGTTCGAGGGGAACTACACAGCCTGGCGCAAGGTCAAGGAATCCGAGCGCGCCGTCGCCACTGAGGCGCGCGCAGATGCCGCAGCACAGGCCAAGCGCGCCGCTCGGGAGAAAGCGGAGGCCGCACCGAAGAAAAAGAAGGGAAAGAAAGGGCGGTCCGGGGGCGGCAAGGTCCGCAACCCCTATCAGTTCGAGCGGCTCGAGAAGCGTATCATCGCCCTTGAGGAGGAGCTCGAGGCGCTCAACTCCGCTTGCGCCTCGGAAGAGGTCTACTCGAACTCTGAGAAGCTGCGGGAGACCCAGATTCGGATCGCGGAGGTCTCCCAAGAACTGGAACTCGCCAACGAAGACTGGGAAAACTGGTCCTAGCACGGGCGCTCGCAGTATCCTGCCCTCCCGCCCCCAAGCCCCATGCAACAGTTCCAAGACGCCGTTCGAGACGCGTTGATAGCCGAAACCGGCCTCGCGCAGGAAGCGGTGCGCCTTGAGACTCCGCGCGACCCAAGCATGGGCGACCTCGCCTTCCCCTGTTTCGTACTCGCCAAAGAGCTGAAGGCCGCGCCTCCGAAAATCGCCAGCGACCTGGAGAGCAAGCTCAACGACCGCTTGCAGGGCATCACGGCCAAGGCAACGGGGCCGTTCCTCAATTTCACGATTGATCCGTCGCTTCTGGCCTCCACGACCCTGGGACAGATCCAAGAGCAGGGAGACGCCTATGGCGGCAGCGATGAGGGCCACGGCAAGACCATCGTCCTCGATCTGTCTTCACCGAATATCGCCAAGCCCATGTCCGTGGGACACCTGCGCTCCACGGTCATCGGGGCGGCAATCCAACGTGTGCACAACGCTCTTGGCTACACGACCGTGGGCATCAACCACATCGGTGACTGGGGCAGCCAGTTCGGCAAGCTCGTAGCTGCCGTGGACCGCTGGGGTGACACGGTCGACCTCGAAGCAGATCCCATCAAGGCCCTCCTGGCCCTGTACGTTCGCTACCACGAAGAAGAAGAGGGCGATCCCGAACTCAAGCAGGCGGGACGTGATGCCTTCAAGGAGCTCGAGAGTGGCGAGGACGGGAAGGTGCGCGCAACCTGGCGCAACCTGACCGAGCTCTCCTTGGCCGAGTTCGACAAGATCTACGCTCGCCTGGGTGTGGAGTTTGACGAGGTCCGAGGTGAGGCCTACTACGAGTCTCATCTCGACGCCACGGTCGAGCGCATCGTGGCAGCTGGCATTACCGAGGAATCCGAAGGCGCCCTGATCGTCAGGCTCTCCGAGTTTGGGGAAGAGGTCCCGCCCTGCCTGCTACGCAAGACAGACGGCACGACCCTCTACGCCACACGCGATCTTGCGGCCGCCTTTCATCGCTGGGAGCTGTACAGCTTCGAGCGCAGCCTCTACGTGGTCGGTGGAGACCAGCGCCTGCACTTCCGTCAGCTCAAGCACGTGCTTGAGCGCATGGGAGTGGACTGGGAGCCGCGCATGGAGCACATCGACTTTGGAATGATGAGGCTCCCCGAGGGCAAGATGAGCACCCGCAAGGGGCGCGTGATCTTCCTTGAAGAGGTTCTCGATCAGGCCGCGGCCGAGGCGGACAAGGTCATCGCCGAGAAGAATCCGAACCTCGAAGCCCGCGCAGAGATAGCTGAAATGGTGGGCGTCGGTGCGGTGGTCTTCAACGACCTGAAGCGCGAGCGGGTCAAGGACGTCGAGTTCGTCTGGGAAGAGGTCCTCTCCTTTGAGGGCGACACGGGGCCCTACGTCCAATACACCCACGCTCGCCTGGCTTCGATCCTGCGCAAGGGGGCAGCCGAACAAGCTGAGCTCGACTCCGAGCCCGTGGCGGACTGGAGTGCCCTGACTGGCGCCTCCCCCATCCTGGGCAAGCTGGGCCGCTTCAACGCCGTCCTCTCCCGCGCCGCCCGCAATGCCGAGCCCTCTGAGATCACCACCTATGCCTTGAGCCTGTGCCGGGACACCAACACCTGGATCGCCGCGGAGCGGGTCTTGGGTCAGGCCCCGGCTGCGACCGCCGCCCGCCTGGCGTTGGTCGATGGAGTCCGCCAAGTCCTGGCCAACGCCCTGGGCATCCTTGGGGTGGGTGCGCCAGAGCGCATGTAGAGGATCACCCCGGCCTGGATCTGATCCGGGCAGGAAATGTACAGTCCGCGGCAAGGCACTCCCGTGGGGTGCCGATGGCATCTACAGGCAATCGGCCGCCTCGCGTCTGAGCAGGACCCCGATCGGGGCCTGACGCGGCTGCGGCGACCCCACCCGTGATCCTCCTGGAGCAACCCTTGATCGAGAAGTACATACGCGACGTCCCCGACTTCCCCAAGGAGGGGATTCTGTTCAAGGACATCACCCCCCTCCTGAAGAGCCCTGAAGGGTTGGCCCTGGCCATCTCCGGGATGGCCGAGGCGGTAGATCCGGGCTCCTTTGACGTGGTCTGTGGGATCGAGTCCCGCGGGTTCATCTTCGGCACGGCCCTGGCCCACAGGATAGGCAAGGGGTTCATTCCCATTCGCAAGCCTGGGAAGTTGCCCTGGAAGACCGCCTCGGAGTCCTATGACCTCGAGTACGGAACCGACACCCTGGAGATCCACGAGGACGCCTGCCCCGGACAGCGGGTGCTCGTCGTCGATGATCTGCTGGCCACGGGCGGAACCATGGCCGCCGGGCTGGAGTTGGTACGCCGGGTGGGCGGCGATCCCATTGCTTGCATTGTCGCCATCGAAATCGCCATGCTGAAGGGGCGTGAGCGACTGGGCGACGTGGCAGTACACACCCTGATGACCGTCTGAACCGCAGCCCGCCAACCACCGCATGAGCCCCAAGAAAACGACCGGTGACCGCACGCCGGCCCAAACCGCCAAGAGTTCCGCCAAAGCCAAGCCCATTGGCGGCACAAAGAAAAAGGCCAAGGTCGACCCAAACCTGCCGCCTGAGGAACAGCCCACGGAGGATCTATGGGTCCTGTACAAGAAGGCGGCCCAGGCCAGTGACGCTGCCAAGGTGGAAGCTCTGCGCAATGTGCTCATGGAGCGCCACTACCCGCTGGTCAAGTACATCGCCGAACGCCTACTACAGACTCTGCCCAAGTCGATCGAGCTCGATGACCTGGTCAGCGCCGGACTTTTTGGACTGATGGATGCCATCCGCGGCTTTGACCTCTCGCGCGGCATCAAGTTCAAGACCTACTGCACGACCCGTATCCGCGGATCGATTCTGGACCAGCTGCGATCCCAGGACTGGGTACCCCGACTGGTGCGCTTGAAAGCCGGCAAGATCGACAAGGCTCTACAGAAGCTCACTGGCGAGTACGGCCGGGAGCCCACCCACGCCGAGCTCGCCAACTACCTGGAGATGGACTACGGCGAGCTCTCAAAGGAGATCTCATCGGCCAAGGCAAAGGCCATGTACTCCTTGTCGGAGAAGTGGGATGACGGAGACGACGACAACTCCATGGAGAAGACGGACATCCTGGAGGACAAGAAGGCCGTCGACCCCATCGGTGACCTCAACCGCTCGGACGTGATGGGCTACATCACGCGCTCGCTGACCAGCAAGGAGCGCTTCATCATCGAGCAGTACTACCAGCACGGCCTGACCATGCGCGAGATCGGCGAGATGCTGACCCTCACCGAGAGCCGTGTGTGCCAGATCCACTCGAATGTGATGGCCCGGCTCAAGAGCTTGCTGGGGCAGAAGCAATCCACGTTGTTGATGTAGGCCGTTGCCCCGGGGACGGCGCCCCAATCGGATGGGCCGAGGGCACTTGACCCACGAGGCTCTATGATGTGCCCCATGCCCAGCCGGTTGTCTCCATTCCTGCTCGTCCTCGCTTGTTGCGCGGCGGAGTCTGACGATGAACCCCGTGGCGGGGTGGCAACGGATCGACCCAACGTCCTTATCGTGATCAGCGATGATCTGGCATCCATCGCGACAGGAACCTGGGGACCTGGCGGGGAAGGTCTGGTCCCCACTCCCGGCATAGACGCGCTGGCCCGTCGCGGCGTGGTGTTTGAGCGGGCCCTGTGTGCATCGCCGTTTTGCACACCATCGCGCCAGTCATTCTTGACCGGTCGTTGGCCCCATGCCATCCGTGTCACGCAGCTCAAGTCCACCCTCCCCAAGGATGCCCCGACTCTGGGGACCGTGTTCAGGGATGCGGGTTATCGCACGGCAGCCATCGGCAAGATGCACTGGATGCGAACCCGTGTGGGAGAGGTTGAGTTCGGCTTCGACCGCATTGCCGGGAAGATCGAGTGGCAAGATCAGCTGACCCCGGAAGAACGCTCGGTGCTGGATGAGTACAACCGAGGTTGGAGCCGCGCTGAGCGCAAAGGCTGGTCCATGTCCAACCCTGAAGGCGCCCCCTTGCCCTTGGAGGAGAAGAGCCACATGGCTCCGTTCCTCCTCGAGGAGACCAAGGCATTCATGGAGGAGGACGGCACCCGTCCCTTCCTGGCGTTTCTTTCACTCGGGGAACCCCACGCGCCATTCCACTTTCCGCCACGCCTCCTGGAGTCTGTGGACCCGGGCACCCTTCCCCTGCCCCAAGTGGATGAAGCCCTACAGTCAAGGGAGGTCCTGGGCCTGGCGGCCATGCTCAAGAGCCGCCGCGCCCTGAAAGGGCCCTTGACCGAGGACATCCTACGCGGAGCCTTGGCCGCCTACCTGCGCTCCGTGCTTTGGATGGATGAGCAACTCGTGGCATTGGATCGCTACCTGGAAGCCAGCGGGCGCTGGGAGAACACGATCGTGATCTTCTGGAGCGACAACGGCTACCTGCTCGGAGAGCGTGGTCATTTGGGAAAGAACTACCCCTACCGAGAGGTGGTGCAGGTGCCTCTCTCCATCGCCTCTCCCGGAGTGGCCCCCGCACGCACCGGCGAATTGGCTCACGCGATTGATGTCTTCCCCACGCTCTGTGCCCTGTGTGGAATCGAGCCCCCGGCATACCTGCAAGGAGTGAGCCTCGAGCCCCTGATGCGCTCAGGAACCCCGGTTCGAGATCAGGCCTACAGCGAGTTCGTGGGACAGATGGCCACCCTGGAAACAGAGCGCTGGAAGTTGCACCTGGGCGCCCAGGCAAGTGCCGGCTGGGATCAGCTCTACGACTTGCAGACCGACCCCGGCGAAATCGACAACCGTATCGACGAGGCGGACTTGAAACCGATTCTGGTAGACCTGGCCTGTCGCATGCGGGACTTGCTTGCCGCCACACCCCCAGATGGGGTGGCTGGCGAGTCATGGATCTCCTCCTCCCCGGGAGGGAGCGCGGACGAGGACATCCGTGCCATTCGGCGCGCCCTGTCCCTTGTAGAGTCCTCACGCCCCGCCGTCGCGCCCCGACCCGCCAAGCGCTAGAAACCGCGGATGCCCCGCTTCATACCTCCCCCTGGTGTGTAAGCTCAAATGCGCCTCCCCCACCCTGTGGATCGGGGTCTGACGTCGCATCCGGTGTAGCTCCTTGCCGGGTGAACGTGAACGAAGGCCCTCCCCACTGAACCCAGAGAACGCCATGCGCGCCCCCTACGCTCTGATCGCGGTGCTTGCCAGCCAGCCCGGGTTGGCTGAGGAGCTCAGGTCGGCACACCTGGACACCCCCAGTGTCCACGTCGAGCGCGTTCCGGCGAAAGGCATCCAACCTCACGTCCGGAGGGACGCAGACGGGAGCCTGCACCTGGTCTATTTCGTGGGCAGTGCAAAGGGAGGCAACCTCACCTACGAACACCGCACGGAAGAACCGGGCGACAGGTTGCGCGTCAATAGCGAGCGCAACACCGCCGTGGCCATGGGGACCATCCGTGGCGCACAATTTGCTCTGACGGAAGATGGGACGGTGCACGTGGTCTGGAATGGGGCACGACGCGAGGGAACGAGCCAATCCCCCGATGCCGTCTACTACACAAGACTTCCCACGGGTCAAGGTTCCTTCGAACCCCAACGCAACCTGATGCGGAACTCCTTTCACCTGGATGGCGGAGCGAACATCGCAGCCCACGGAACGGAGCAGGTGGTTGTCAGTTGGCATGCGGCCCCCACCGAAGAGAGCATGAGTGCTCAAGACCGGCGGATTTTTGTGGCTCGTTCAGAGGATGGGGGCCAGAAGTTCGAGGGCGAGAAGGAGGTGTACGGTAAGAAGTCCGGGGCTTGCGAATGCTGTGGCTTGACGTCTGGGTTCACGACAAAGGGAACCTTCCTCATTCTCTTCCGCTCAGCCACCAAGAAAGATCGGGGCATGTGGGCCCTGACCGCCAGCCGTGGATTCAAATCCTTCAAGGGCAAGGCCGTGGATCGATGGTCCATCCAGACCTGTCCCATGAGCTCTGCCGCAATCGTGAGTCAGGCAAGTGGTTCTGTGACAGCCTGGGAGAATGACGGCCAGATATTCTTGGGCAGCCTGGAGCCAAGCAGCGGCAAGATCTCTCGTGTCAAGGCCGCGCCCGGCAAGGGCACGGATCGCAAGCACCCGCGGGTGGCAGTCAATCTGGAGGGGCAGATTTGCGTGGTCTGGACGGTGGGCACGGGTTGGAACCGCGGCGGGACGATTGCCTGGCAGATCTTCTCTTCCAAGGGCAGCCCGCTGCGATCGGCATCAGGCAGTGAAACCGGCCTGCCGGCATGGAGCTTTCCGGCCGTTTGGGCTGACGACACAGGGGACTTCCACGTGATGTACTGACCGTGCCCGTGCGTCGAAGGTCTCCTACCAATCGGTAGGGAATGAGGCGGTGCGATTCCGTCTGACCCGCCGGTGTGGATCACTGTCACATCGCCCTCGCCCCATTGGCGCAATGGTCGCAGGAAACCGGATCGGTCTGTCTCAATCAGAGCAAGAACCTGCGGACCCATCGTCCTGTCCGCATGGAAGGACAATCCCGTCCCGGGTCAGAGAGTTGGGCCGGGTATCATTTCTTAATGTCTGCCCCGACTCCCGAACTTCTTGTTCTTCGCCTCTGGACGCGCCACCGCAAGCCGGTGGTTGCCTCGGCGATCGGGATCATGGGGATCGCCGCCGTGGTCTGGTTGGGGTTTGGAGGATGGCGACTCACCGTTCAGGTCGACCCATTTGCGGCGGTTGATCTACTCCTACGGCAGGCCGAGGTCCACGGTGCGTTCATGGGAGAAGGCCTCTATGCAAACTACTATAGCGCCGTCTACCCGCCTGCAAGCTACGTCATCATGTGGCCTCTCCTGGGCTGGTGTGAACCGGCCACGGCCCGCTGGCTCTGGTTGGTGACGAGCGCATTCATGCTTGGTTGGTTCATGGCGCTGCTCATTCGTGAGAGCCCGGCCCGTACGCTGGGCGAGAAGGTCCTCATCGGCCTACTGCCACTGTGCACCTACGCCGCTGGGACAACCCTCGGGAACGGCCAGTTGATTCTTCACGCCCTGCCGTGTCTTCTCAGCGGAATACTGCTGCTCACGCGGGGGAGGGTTTCCTTTGGTCGTGACCTGCTTGGTGCCATTCTGGTCGTACTGGCCCTGGTCAAACCAAGCGTGGCGGCACCATTCGCATGGATCGTCCTGTTTGTCCCCGGACGGCTGCGGCCCATCTCTCTCGTAGTTGGCATCTACCTGCTGCTTACCCTCGTTGGCGTACACGCCATCGGCGGCGGGCTCGTTCACGTCATGGGCGGGTGGATTCGCTGCGGTGGGGACGGTGCCCTCTATGGGTCCGAGCATGGAGGCGTCCTGAATCTACACACACTCATCACGGACATGGAATGGGGTGAATGGGCCATGCCAGCCTCCATCGCTTTCCTCGCCTTGATCGGGTGGTGGGTCAAGCGGCATCGACACGCGGACGTGTGGGTCCTGATGGGTGTCTGCGCATTTCTCGCACGAATCTGGACGTATCACCGCTGGTACGACGACCTCATGCTGGTCTTGGCACAGATCGCACTCCTGCGGCAGTTGGTGAAGCGCGAACAAGGCGGACAACCTACCCGGCACTCGCCGTTGGCGACCCTCTTGGTCTTGATGGTGATCTCGCTTCTCGCCCCGGGTGGTCGGCATCTTGTCCCAGAGCACTGGCTTGGAACCTGGGAAAACACTCAGGGCGTACTTTGGCTCTTCACCCTATGGCACCTAGCGCGACGGGCCAAGTGACGGGCACCCCGGAACCGAGGCAAGCCAAATAGAATCAAATCAGCCCATGCGAATTGCCATAGATGCCACCAGCGCCCTCAATCAGAGAGGCTTTGGGCGGTTCACGCGTCAACTTCTACAGACGCTTGTCGCCCGCAACGATCAGCATGAGTATGTGTTCCTCGTGGACCGGACGCCTGGTGAATCCGATCTTCCCGCCGGGTGCGAGGTCATCAACGCTCAACCCCGCCGAACGGTCATGGAGAGCGCGGTGAATGGGTCGCGACGAAGCCTGGCCGACATGTTCGCTTTCACCAAGGCAACCCATCGGTGCAAGCCCGACGTTTTCTTCTGCCCTACCATCTACTCGTACTTTCCCCTGCCGGTCGGCTTGCGGTCAGTTATCTGCTTTCATGACACCATAGCCGAAGATTTCCCAGAACTGATCTTCAGCCGCTCGGCCGAGCGCTGGGCTTGGCGTGCCAAGGTCTGGCTCGCGCTACGTCAGGCCTCGCGCATCATGACCGTTTCAGAGTCCTCGCGCATCAGCTTGATGCGGCGATTCCAGTTGGCAAGTTCACTAATCGACGTCGTGACTGAAGGACCGAGTCCCTTGTTCGCTGGGGCGATTGACGAGACGTTGTGTCAGACCGCCCTCGGCAATTTGGATCTCGGCGACCGACCCTATCTTCTATTCGTCGGTGGTATCAGTCCCCACAAGAATCTCCTCACGCTCCTGGATGCCATGGGTCTGGTCTTAAAACACCACGACGTGAACCTCCTGATGGTGGGCGACCCTTCAGCAGGTGGCTTCTTGGCCAACCATCCGGAGTTGATGAAAAAGATCGATGCGAGCGAGGCGTTGAGGTCCCACTGCGTCTTCACGGGATTTGTGCCGGACACGACCCTGGCCGCGTTGTACTCCAGGGCCGAGGCCCTCGTTTTCCCCTCCCTCGGGGAGGGCTTTGGCCTACCTGCCGTGGAGGCCATGTCACAGGGACTCCCGGTGCTCGCAAGCAATGCCGGTTCTCTCCAAGAAATAGTCGCCGATGCGGGCTTGTACTACCCACCGCTCAATGCAGCGGAGATGGCCCGCAAGATCAATGCGTTTCTGTCCGATCCAACACTGCAAGCCACTCTGAGGGATCGTGCACTCAAGCGTGTGCGTAGATTCACTTGGGCGCGTGCAGCCGATCTCGCCATGGAGTCCTTCGAACGAGCCGCAAGCTAATGGACCTGACCCTACCCTTCGAAGATTGCCGGGTTGCCACTCACCGACACGCCCCGCGAGTCACGCGCGAACTCCGCTGCCAAGCCCAGGCGCGCAGGGGCATCGCCCTCCTCCAATGACCCCCATTCGTGTAGGAATCATCGGCGCAGGCCTAATGGGCCGATGGCATGGCCATGCGGCCAAGAGGCTCGGCGCGCAGGTCGTGGGCATCGCCGACAGGTGCGAGTCCGCTGCAGTGGAGTTGGTCAAACGCTTGGGCTGTGGGCGGGCCTTTGGCAGCGGACAGGATCTACTCAACGGCGAGCAAGTGGATGCATTGCACGTTTGCACTCCGCTCGATTCCCACGCGGAACTGATTCGGTCGGGGATCCAGGCAGGAGTCAGCGTGCTGGTGGAGAAACCCCTCGCGCCTGACGCGGCCACGACCCGGGCTCTTTGCGACGAAGCACGGGAACGGCAAGTGCTGCTTTGCCCCGTACTGCAGTTTCCCTTCCAGGCGGGCTTCCGCCGGGCGCGTGCTGGCATCAGCTCGGCGGACACTCTCCGACACCTGGAGATGACGGTCTGCTCTGCTGGTGGGATCGGACGTGGGCCCCAAGGTCTCGAATCACTCGTGGCGGAAGTCCTCCCCCACCCCCTCTCCATTGTCGAAGCTCTGCTTCCCGGTGGGCTGGAGGAGACCGAATGGAACTCCAGGAGCCCACGCCCGGGCGAGTTCTTGCTCCAAGGTCAGGTCCGCGACGTCTCGGTCAACGTCACGCTGAGTCTGGCGTCGCGACCGACCGAAAACTCACTGCGCCTGAGAGGAGAAGACGGGACCTGGCTGATCGACCTCTTTCATGGGTACGGGTACTTCCTCCCAGGCAGCGTCTCGCGCACTCGCAAGATCCGAATGCCCTTCGAGCAAGCGGTTCGCTCCGTATTTCACGCCACCAAGAACCTCACCCTGCGTGGTCTGCGTCGCGAGCCCGCCTATCCTGGCTTGAGGGCCCTGATCCACGAGTTCCACGGAGCCGTCCGCAGTGGGCACAGTGCCCCCATCGACCTTGAGAGTACGCTGCGAATCGCACAGGCCCAGGAAGCGATTCTGCGCGGGTCGACCCACCCCTAGGGCAGCCGTGCGGTGACAAACAAGGCCGCGTAGGGGTAGACGAGTTTTCCGCCTCGCTCGACCACCTTACGGCAGTGGTCCAGGTACTCCTGGCGAAGGCTATCCACCGTCTCCGGTTCGATGCTCCCGAGGCGCTTGCGGACCCTGCTTGAGTTGGTGGCCTGGAGCTCCCAGAACTCTTCGGGGGTTTCAAGTTCAGCGGTCCGGCCCATCCAGCTGGTCCGCACGGAAACGAAGCCTGCTGCCCGGACGAGATCGGGAAGGATCGCAGCGCGATTCGAATGCTGGACGGCCCAAGCCGACTCCTCTTGGCCAGAGGACGGCAAGCGGGAGTCCATCCATTTCTCGAGGGAGCCTGTGGCCACGCAACGACGACCGAGAGACGCCAAGGCCAGGTCCAGCGCTTTACCTACCCGCCGCAACCACCCTGACAGCGACGTGGCGGGTGGGCCACTGCCCACGGCCAGGGTCAGAGTTCCGTTGGGGCGCAAGATGCGGTGCATTTCCTTTAGGGCCTGCGCGGGGTCGGGGAAGTGCGTCAGCGCAAAGAGAGACAAGACGCAATCAAAGCTTCCTGCTTCCAGATCGAGAGACTCGGCATCCATTTTTCGCAACTCCAGCCCTGCCCCGCTGGCCTCTGCCTTGGCTCGGGCCTTCTCAAGCATTGCGTCGGAGAGATCGACCCCCATCACACATCCGGGGCCTGCACGCTTTGCCGCCAGCAGCCCGACCACCCCCGTCCCCGTTCCCACGTCCAAGACACGCTCGCCGGACCGCAATCCGGCGAGTTCGATCATCCGTTCGGCCAGAGGTGTGGTGTAGCTCTGTGTGAATCGATCGAAGCTACCTGTGACGCCGTCATAGCTTGACGCATCCTGGGCCTTGAACTCAGAGTCACTCATGGCCGCCAAAGTTGAAGGGCACACAGAAGGTTGTCACTATGCAGAATGTAATTACACGTTCCCCCATGACTGGCTCGACCCCTCACTTTTCGATCTTGATCCCGCTCGTAAGCAGCGTAGATCAAGGGCTCATCCTGGAGGTACTCGACGCTCTGCGCGATCAAGCCGGGAACAGCTGGAGCTACGAGGTTGTCCTCCCCGATCGCCGCGACGACGAGATCAGCGCACGGATCCGCCGGGATTATTCTGAAGCCCGGTTGATCCGCGTTCCGGTCGGGACTCCGATCCCGGCCATGCTGGCGCAGGCCCTGAGCGCCGCTCGAGGCAACTGGGTAGCCGTCACGGAGGATCACTGCATCCCATCCGTAGGTTGGTTGAACGCCTTCGCCGTCGCCCTTCGAAACCCGGAGGTCGCCGCCGTTGGAGGGCCAGTCCACAACGCAGCACACACCACGCTCCTCGATAGGGCCACGTTCTTCTGTGAGTACCTGGCGTTTCATGGTCACGGAGGAGGTGGAGAAGGGGTCGTACAGCCTGGGGGACTCGCGGGCATGAACTTCTGCTGCCGCAGGTCTGACCTTAGCAAAGCTGACCCCACGCGGCTCGCCTCGGAGTTCTGGGAAAGGAGCGCCTTGCCCGCGCTGACGGCGGATGGCGGCTCTCTCTTCATGGACCATAGTGCGATGGTTAGGCACGCCAAGTCGTTTCCCCTCTCTTTGTTTCTGCATCAGCGCTACCTCTACTCCCGCGCCTATGCGGGGCTCCAGCTCACGGTCGCGCGCCGCATGGTGCACGCCTTTCTCGCACCCCTGCTCATTCCACTTCTCATCATGCGACACGGACGGGCCGCGCTCGGCTCACGCGGCCTCTTCCTGAAATGGCTGGCTACCGTCCCACTTCAGCTCCTGTTCTATGCGGCATGGGCCTGGGGCGAGGTCGTGGGGGCCGCGTGGGGCCCCGGCGATGCGCTGGGGCGCATCGAGTAGTCCCCATCGAGATCTCCTGCCCATGCTCAGGGGCGTGGTAGGCTTGAGCGGAGCGTTGTCCGTCAATCCCCATGAAACCCCCTAGCTTGCTCTCTCGCGTGGCTCGTCACTCGCGCCTCTCTTGGCGGGCGCTGGGATATGGATCCGTAGAACCACCCCCGTTTCTCACGGTGTTCATCAACTCCATCTGCAATCTGACGTGCGAACACTGCTTCTACTGGCAGCAGCTGAACAAGCGGGACGATCTCAACCTTGAGGAGTTCAAGCGGCTCTCCTCTGAATTGGGCCCCGTCGAAATCCTGAACATCTCAGGGGGCGAGCCGTACCTGCAACCCGACTTCGCAGAGATCGTCGAGCTATTCGTAAAGAACAACGGTGTGCGGCAGATCTACGTCCCAACGAATGGGTACTTCACGAAGAAGACCGAGGAGGCGATGCGGGCTATCATGAACTCCTGCCCGGAGCTGGATCTGTTCGTCAACGAGTTCTCATTGGATGGAACTCCCGAGTTCCACAACACGTTTCGTGGCAATGCAAAGTCCTTCGAAAAGGCCATGGAGACCTACGACATGCTCGCCGGGCTACAGGAAGAGGACGAGCGCTTTCGGATCCATACGACCTCGACGGCTACCGGGGACAACCTCGCCGAACTCAAGGCCCTGTGCGACCTCCTGTACGAACGTTGCCCAAAAATGGACCACCACGGAATCGCCATCATCCGTGGCGACAGGAAGAACCCCTCCTTGGAGGGCCCCGAACTCGATACATTTCGGGAGCTCTACGAGTACACACGCTCCGTCTGGGCGGTACGCGAGGAGGGCCGCTTCGGGGCCATGGTGGAGCCCATGCTGCAGTGGGCCAAGACACGTACGGCGGAGAAGAAACGCCAGGTTGTGCATTGCACGGCCGGGAAACTCACGGGAGTCGTGCATGCCAACGGAGACGTGAGCGTTTGTGAGACCCACAAGCCCATCGGCAACCTCCGCCAATCGAGCTTCCGGGAGATTTGGTGTGGTCCGGCAGCCACCGAATTGCGCCGCTCCATCCGAGCCTGTGAGTGCTGGTGTACCCAGGAGATCGCCATGTGGCCCAGTATCGTCTTCCAACCCTTCGTGCTGGGTCAGGCCTTGGTCGCGGTACGCCCTTGGCCGAGCCCTTCGAGAAACCCCCTAGCCAAGGCCGGGCCACACGAGTGACGACAATCGCCTTCCTGGGACTGGGAGAGGCCGCACGGGCCATCCACCTACCCGCCTGCCAATCGGTTCGTAGCCTTCAGGTCGTTGCGGGTGCCGATCCCTGTGAAGAGAGTCGCAGCCAGTTCGGGCGCAAGGCACCGCACCTGGCCTTGTACGCTAGCGCAAGTGAGCTCCTGGATGCCGTGCAACCGGATTGGGTGCTTGTCGCTGCTCCTCCCAGTCATCACGCCGCGCTCTGCATCCAGGCGCTGGAAGCGGGAGCCCACGTGTTCTGCGAAAAACCCTTCGTCGAAGCATCGGGTGAAGCGGTGGCCATCCTCGAGGCCAGCGAGAAGGCCAGTCGCGTCGTGGCTGTAAACCTTGAATTCCCCTCCATGCCAATCCATGCCGCGCTGATCGAAGCGGCGCGCACCCAGGTCCACGGTCCCCCACTCCTCTTGTCCGCCTGGCAGACCATGCGCATGCCTCCCGAGGAGGCGCAGACCTGGCGTGGGGAGGGCAAGTCGATGCAGGAGTTCGGCACGCACGTGGTCAGCCTCGCCCACGAGGTTTTCGGCAGCTGGCCGCGGAGCGTGGCTGCGCGGATGCCCAAGAGCGCTCTGGGGCCGGGGGATCTGGTCGACATCGTCACCCTCGAATTTCCCTGCGGTGGAGTCGCCAATCTGGTCTTGAACCGAGTCTGCAGTGGCCGACACCGCTACTTGGATCTTCGGTTGGACACGCCGGAACGCTCTCTGCGATCCTCCATCGGCGGACGGGCTCGTGCGAGTGTCTCCATCTCACCCGGTAAGAAAACACCGCGATTGGAGGTGGATCTTGCGCGAGGGGGAATGGCCTGGATCGAGGAGGCCTCGGGAAGGCAGGTCCTCGCCCGTAACCCCGACGAGGTTTTCGTGCATTCCACGGGCCTGCATCTCTCCCAGGTGATCAAGGCCGTGGCCCAGGGCGAGCAACCTCGCTGGGGTGCACGCGATGCGGTGCAAGTTGTGCGCGTGGTGGAAGCCGCCTATCGCGCAGCTGAAGAGGGGCGAGTCATCAATCTCGACGGGTGAGCAAGGCGCGACATGCGCCTAGCCACTCCCCAATGGCCCAGGTGCCCACGAACAGGGGCAGCCAGGGCAAGGCGCGCAAGAGCTTGAGGTGATCTCCCCCAGCCCATACGTCGCGCACGATTTTCAACCCGAATACGGTGCCGGGCAAGAAGAGAGTCGCCACGAAGGCTGCCCGATATAGAAAACTCCTGTGCACCATGCGCTCGCTCCCATGCCGCAGGCCGTGGCGAAACCTCTGACGCATGAAACTGCCCGCCGACTCTCCACCGAGGTAGTGAGCTATGAACCCGGGATCCCTGGCGAGGTGGGCCCCCGATTGAACCAGGAAGGCGTTGACCTCGAGCTCCCAGAAACCCTGCTCCCAGAGGGGACGCGAAGTCTTCAGGCATGCAGATGAGTAGCTGGCGTGATCGGCGGGGATGTCGTGCACCCGTGAGTCGCCAGGCGGGGCGGAGCCGTACTGTCGGTAGCGCTGGAAGAAGATCGCCAGGTCTTGGCCGCGTAACCCGGTGGCGGGCCGGATCGGGCCGCTCACGCCAGCAGCGCCCTTTCCATGGGCCGAGATCATTGCGGCTCTCCAACCTTGCTCAGGGAGGAATGAACCGATCGTAACCCGGACGAATTCTGCGTGGACAAGCCGGAGGCCCGCGCTCCATAGCTCCGGGGTGAGGCAATCCGCTGGCTGGTGCACGAGAGTGACGGCTGCGAACTCCTCGCCCAGGTCGCCCGAGGGAGCACCTGCGATCACGGCAACACACTCGTCATCTTCTTCGAGTTCCGCCAGGTGGGCGCGGAGACACTCGAGAAGGTGCCCGCCCAGCCCGTGATGGGCGATAACGACGCTGACACTCTGGGAGGGACTCATGACCATCGCTCACCGCTCTTGCCCGGGCCGCGCAGGGCACCCATCCCCTCACCGACGCCTATAGCCAAGAGCATCAACTTCACTTGCACAAAGGAACGTAGCAACTGCCCCAGAAGCCCCGCGGCAGCGGTGGCCCGGATGATGCGCCAGCCCAGAACTGCCGGAACGAGCGTGGCTCCGAGCATCCAGAGCAGCCGCAGGGGCAGGCCCTTGTCCTTCATGCGCTGCCCACCCACGAGGCGGCCCTGGTGGTAGAGATCCCGACACGCCTCCCTGAAGGGCAGGCGATTGTCATCGATCAGCACGGACCCCGTCGGACGAAACGACTCTCCGGCCGTGAAGAGGGTGGCCTGCAGTTGGGGTTGAATGAGCTCGGCGGAGTGCTCCTCAAGGAGTGCAAGCAGGGCCTGCCGATTGAAGCTGGCGTTCACGAGGGGGGGCAGCTGGACCTCACCGGGCTCTCGCTCCAGGAGCCTGCCGTACTCGACCATCGTCAGGGCCCAGTGGGAAGCCCCGCCCGAGGCACGCATTACCGACCCACTTGCCGGATCGACAGGGCCGCGGCCTTCGAGGGCGCGGTGTCCAGCAAGCAGGCCCGGTGCTGGCCGACCAAACCCTTCGGTGAGGATCACGCGAGAAGCGCTAGCAGCCTGCAGCCCTCGCAGTCGCAGTTGAGGAATGGTCGCCCCTTCGTCGCCGGCGACGAGGCGCAGATTGCCCCCCTCGTCAGGCATGCCGGTGAGATTCCCATGCACGAGGAGGACCTCCGCGGTGGGCGAGGCCCGTGCGAATTCGGCCCACTCATTCAGCCAGCCGCCCCGGGCCCTCGCCTGGCGCTTGCCCACCACCACAACCACGCTCGACTCGAATGGACTTGTCACTCAATACACCATTCTGCACGATCGCCCTGCTCCAAACCACGTGCCGAGGATCTCACCCCAGCCCCAAGCCACACACAGGATCACGAGGGGAAGCGAGGCGCCCACCGTCAGGTGTCGCGTAGCCGGGTTGGATCTGGCACGGCGCAGGTGGCGAATGGAGAGCAGGGCCGGCACTACGGGGATGAGAAGCGCCAACTTGAACTTCTCAAGGGGTGCGGCCCGGGTCCGTCGCATGGCACCAAAGCAACGGCCGTAGTGATAGCGTCGTCGACAAAAGGCCCAGATCCCCATGCGGATGTGGTGATGCACGCGCATGGAGCGGGTGAGGTGAAGGTGCCCACCCTGAGCGTGGATACGGCGGTGAAAGAAGGGCTTGTAGAACCCGCCCGGCAGCAGGTCCGGGCAGATCTCATCGAAGACCTCGCGCCGATAGGCCATGTTGTTGCCCGGTAGATCGCCGAGGGTTTGCCCTTCGCGAATTTCCGGCGCAAAGGCCCCGTATTCGAACAGGTATCCAGCGAGGTTGCCCCATACCTCGGGCCCCTCAATGACCACCTCACCACCAATCCCGAAGACGTCAGGAGCCAACCCGGAGAAAGTCTCTTGGATTGACTGCAACCACCCGGGCTCGGCACGGTCAAAAGCGTCGATGAAAGCGATCAACGACCCGCGCGCTTGCGCAATGGCCTGCCCCTTGCCTTCCGGCATGGTGGCACCCGCGACGGTGATGTGCCGAACCCACGGGTGCTCACGTTGGATGATCTCCGTGGTCCCGTCATCTGAGGCGTCGGCGACGAGCACCTCCGCAGCTTCGATTCCCTCTTGACACCGAAGTGATTCCAAGACGGTCCGGATGGCGGAGCGAGCCTCGCGTGCGTACACGATGACCGAAACGAACGGGGTCGTTCGGTCCGGATCCTCCCCTCCTGCCGGTGTGGTCATTCCGCGTTTGCGCCTCGGTCGTGGTGCTCGCTCCATCCACTGAAAGCCCCACAGCAGACTTCTTGCAAGACCGTGGGGGCAACCTCTTGACGCTCACGGGCAATGGGGACGCTCATATGATCAATGCCCTACTCGCTGCGCACCTCATGCCCTGTGCACGCCGGTTCGAATGCGCGCTGACGTGGTGCAAGAGTGGATGGTCGCATCGCCCCTGGGATCGATCTTCTGTCACTGTCATGGTGCTGAGATTCCTGGGGTGCCTCCACGTGTTCGGCCACAGAGCCCCGTGCATGGTCAGGGGCTTGACCTGGGCCAAGGATTCACCCAAGCATCCCCCACTTCCACGGGTTTGTCGAACAAACCGGAGGCATCCGATTCCCAGATCTGGTCAAAACCTGCCCCAGGAGAGGTGAAAGCGGTTAGGGAGAGGTAGGTTTTGATGATTGAGCCACCCAGATCCGTAACCTCACCGCCGACAGCCTACTTGGTCGGAGCGACCCACTCGTGACCCCGTGGACGCCTCCTCCAACCCACGCTCTTCACCCATGGCCCCTCCCCGAGAACCCAACCACTCACAGCATGTTGCGGGGAGCTTCAAGGCCCTGGCCAGCGGAGAGATCCTAAGCCGTCTGGTGGCCCTGGCCGCACTGGTCCATCTCACCCGGACTCTGGGGCCGGTCAAGATGGGAATGATCGGATTTGCCGCGGCCATCTGCACCTTCATGAGTCTGGCGGTCCAGGCGGGCTTTCGCCACGTGGGCACCAAGGCCGTGGCAGAGAGTCCCGGCCAAGCGTCGAGAATCGCTGCGAGCGGCACCCTCGTACGGTTGATCGTAGCGGCCCTGGCCTTTTCCCTGATTTTTGTGGTGGCCTCCGGGCTTCCCGCCACGGGACCTGTGATCGTGGTGACCGCTCTCTCTCTATTCTCCTTGGCCCTCGATCCTACGTGGGTCTTCAAGGGACTCGAACGCAACCGTCAAGTTGGATGGGCTCTGGTCGTCAAGCAGTCCATATACGTGGTGCTCGTATACACGCTCGTAAGTGAACCTACGGATTTCATCATCGTCCCTGCGTGCTTGTTCGCTGCCGATCTCACGGTCTCCTCCTACCTCCTGCGGTCGCTTCTACGAGGAGCCAAACCAAACCTGAGCTTGAATCTGGGATGGGGTCTCCTGAAGGACTCCGTGCCCGTAGTAGGGACAGGACTGTTCCGCCACACGATCATGACCGCCGATGTGATCCTGATCGGGATCTTCCTGACGGGCGAAGCGGGAAACCGTGCCATGGGTCTGTACACGGTGCCCTACAGCATTGTGTTCATGGCACTCGCCGTCTCATCCGCACTGCACGACAGCTACCGGCCCGCCATCGTGCGTGCCTTCCGTGAAGGCAAGGAGAGCTTGCATGCAGCCTGCCGAGGATCTCTGGCGGCCTCTGCCGCGGTAGGGGCCCCCATCGTGGTCGGCGGCGCAATGGTGGCTGGGCCACTGATCGGTTTCGTGATGGGAGCAGAATACGTGGACGGCGCAGCCCCTTTTCGAGTCATCTTGGCCAGTGCTGGTTTGCTGTTCCTTGGAGGCGTCATGCACAACCTGTTTCTCGCCTCTGGTCAATTGGCGGCGGAGACCAGGATTCATGGACTCGCGGCACTTCTGAACGTGGGCCTCAACCTGTTCTTGATTCCACGCCACGGCCTTATGGGTGCTGCCTGGGCGACACTCAGCGCGGAAGCCTGCGGGCTACTGGGTGCGGGCGTCGTCCTGAAACGGGCGGGGATCCTCGTGGGAATGAGCGCCGTCTTTCGACCCCTCCTCGCGGCACTGATGATGGGTGCCGTTGTTGGCTTCGTTGGGGCAGAACGCTCCCTCGCTCTGACGGTACCCGTGGGCGTCATCGCCTACGGGTTGGGCCTCATGGCTCTTCGCGCAGTTCCCGAAGACCTGAAGGGCACAAAGGGGCCGCCTCCCAAAGTGCTTGGGTGACCCTGCGAGTCAACTTGGATGGGACATCGTTCCACTCCAAGGCTAGAGTAGGCTGACGATGAGTGAATCTCCCAATGGCCACCACAAGTCCGTTGAAGCCTTCTCCGCCACTTATGGGGTGAGCATCGGGAACCGATCCATGCCGAATTATCGAGCTCGTATCGACGGTCTCAAGGTTATGTGGGCCCCAAGCTCGTGAGCAACGAAATCCGTTCTGAGCAACGAGACGCCAAGGCCTTCTTCATCGGAAGCGAGGCCGAGCAGTTGTTCGCATTCTACCACCAACCCGTCGGGACACCGAGGGACCTGGGGTTCGTCCTGTGCCCTCCCCATGGACAAGAGGCGGTGCAATTCCATCGCTCCCTGCGCGTGCTTGCGACCCTCCTCTCAGAGCAGGGCCACCCAACCCTGCGTTTCGACTTCCGGGGTTGCGGAGATTCAGCCGGCGACCATGACGACTGGTCGCTGGAAAACTGGACAACCGACGTAGGTCTTGCACTGGACGCCTTGAAGGAACGGTCTGGGGTGTCCTCTCTGGGGCTTGTTGGGCTAAGGCTCGGCGGTCACGTCGCCCTCAAGGCTGCCGCCTTGCGTGGAGACGTCCACGCGATCGTGGCTTGGGATGCGGTGGTCGACGGTCACGCATATATTGACGATGCACTCGCCCAACACGAGAACATGCTCGCTCGCGCCCATGTTCGCCCCGACATGGACCCCGAACGTCGCACGCGTAAGGAGTTGCTAGGTTACGCCATGCCGGGATCGCTCCTTGGCGACCTGGGCGGCATCCAGATGTCGGACCTCCAGGTGGCTCCCGCGCGCCATGCGCTCGTCGTAGAGAGTTTCCCTGAATTCCCGCAGGACGAACTTGTTCAGCGCATGCAGGAGCTCGGTGTGAACGTCATTCATGAGCGTCACGCGAACCCGCACTTATGGACTTGGGTGGAGGATTTCGCACGGGTTCACATCCCCCGCAAGATCCTGGACGCAATTCGAGGCTGGGCATTGCGTCAACAGCAATAATCGTAGGTTCAACTCACGGTGACCCAACCGGGGGCACCGTCGATGTGATCCACCGGATTGGCTGAACGCGCGTTTTCGATGAGGCTCAGCCGCCCCGAGGTGGTCCCGGAAGTGCCACTTCTCGTCCTTTTTCCTAGGGCCAAGCCCGCGAGGAGTCGAGAATAGCTGCTTCTGGGCCTCCTCCCACGCCTCCCAGCCCCTCTTCCACACGTGTCCGAGCGAGTCGTCTTCTACGTCAACGGATTGCCGCGCCTGCTGACAAGCCTCGTCCTGGCCCGAGAGCACTACGGTGAATGCGAAAAGCACGTCATCCTGCTGCGCCAGTACGGATACCGCTACGAACCCCTCCTGGACGAAGCCCGTGAGGTGTTCGATGGGGTGCATGACCTCCACATGGGCCTGAAGCGTTACTCGCACTCGGATCAGTTCCTCTCAACCTACCTACGCCCGTTTTTCCCGCTGCGGCGTCAAATCAGGCCTGGAACGGACCTCGTTCTGTTCGGCTTACGCTCACCTGCGCAGAAGTTTCTCGTGCGACGTACTCGCGCCTTCGGGGGCAGGGTCCACGTCTATGCCGAGAGCCTTGCCACGGATAGGTATTTTGTCCGCGAGTCGGACACACAGACATGGCGGCGGATCGCCAGACGGTTCATGCACCGTGCATTCGAATACCAACATGACTACGAGCACTTCTTCCTGCCCTGCAAGGAGATCTACAGCGACTCACCACACTTCTCCAAGCTCGAGGAATACCCCGCAATCTCCAATAGCCCCGCATTCGCTCGTTATGTGGCTCAACTTACCGAGGGCTTCGGCCTTGAAGGACTGCCCCCCTTTGAATGTGTCTTCCTGGGCCAGCCCCTTTCGGGAATGGACAAGGTGCTGACCGTCCCGGAGGAACAGGACCTCCTGCGCTCCATCCTGGGCGACCGCCCGGTCCTTGTTCTACCTCACCCCAACGAGCGTCCGGATGAGGACAAGTACGCCTGCCTGCCGCGAGCACATGTGCTACGCGCGTCCCTTCCAAGCGAGTTGATCATGCATGCCTTGAAGCCGAGGGAAACCCACACCTACTCATCAACAGCGGGCCTCGCCCATGCTCTGGCCCAGCCAGATTCAATAAACCACTTCCATCCGGTCTCTACCGCTCGCTACGCCCTTCTCAAACGCTACGGGACTCATGTATCAAACGTTGTCTTGCATGATGAGCACATCCACGCCACCGAGAGCTCCTCCCTTTCCTAGCCGTCCTCTCAATGCCGTCCACTCCTGAGACCTTCGAATCCTCGTTTCTCCAGCGCACGGGTCTCGTCCTGACGGACGCCCTCGTGCGGCTGATGCCACGGGCCGCCTTACGTTCGCTGGCCCTGTCAATGGCCCGCCATCGCGGCGACACCCTGATCCACACGGTCACAACCTATGAACGCGGGTTCGATCGACGGCGTCTTCCTCCGCGTATAGAGGGCTTTGTCGATCTGGCCTTCTTGTTCTGGCTGACACCAATGAATCGCGGCATCCTGCGCCAGGACTTCGATGAAGCGGCTCTGCTGTACCGGACCTTGCGCAATCTAGGTCCCAAGCGGGGAGTAGAGATCGGGCGCTACTCCGGTGGCAGCACGGTTCTGATCGCCGCCGCTTTGCAGTCGCCAGAAGCCCTGTTGACCTCAATCGATTCGGCTCCCGTGGCAGACGACGTCCTCCGGAACGTACTCACCCACCTGGACCTCTTCGAGCGAGTCGAGCTGGTGAAAGGTCATTCGGGCCAAGTGGAGTGGCCTGAGGAGTCGGTGCTTGATTTCGTGTTCATCGATGGGGACCACACCTACGAGGGTGCCCGCCGCGATCATCTCCAGTGGGGCTCACGGGTCCGACCCGGGGGCTTGATCATACATCACGACATGGGGCGCGCCCGCCCGCACGCGACCTCCCGTTCGGATCTCTACAACCTGCGCGCGATGATCTTGGAACATCAATCGGACGATCTCGAGTTGATCGCCGAGGCCGGATCCCTCTGTGTCTTCTGCCGCCGCGGCCAGTCCTGGACGACCTTCTAGGGGACGCCCGCGAGTCCTAACCAAGCAATATCAACGACGAGGATGGCGGTCACTCCGGCTTGAGCCCTCTTACCGCGCGGGTTCGTGGAGCAGATGGCCACCCTGGAAGCAGGGCGTTCGAAGCTGCACATGGGTTCCCAGACAAGTGCAGGCGGAATCCTCACGCCCCGCCACCGTCCACCGGCCCGGAAAGCGCTGACGAATCCGAACTCCTCCAAGGTAGGACGATCGGTCGCTCACCGTTCTTACCTTCCGCTCCCTCCTCAACCCTCCACGAGGAGTAGCGCAGGCCCGAACCATAGACAGGTTCAAGTACTGATCGTTGAAGCACTTCATTCACGGTTCCGTCCGCCACCTTCCGGCCCCCATCCATGAGCACAATGCGCGAGGCGAATTGGCTGGCAAGATTCAAGTCGTGGGTAACGACAGCCACGGCGCGCTCTTCATGAGCCAAGCTCTCGATCAACTCGAATACGGCGATCTGATGCTCGGGGTCCAGTGCATTGGTCGGCTCATCGATGAGGAGCAGGTCGGCTTGCTGTGCGAGGGCGCGAGCCACCAGACAACGCTGGCGCTGGCCGCCGGAGAGTTCTGGTAGGGGGCGAGCCGCCAGGTCCACCAGATCAGCCTGACTCATGGCCTGGTCCACCGCCTGGCGATCTTCAGGAGTCGCGCGAGCAAATACGCCCTGGTGAGAATAGCGGCCTTGGGCCACGAAAGTGCGGACGGTGACTTCTGGAAGCGCCATCAGCGATTGAGGCACAAAGGCCAGGCGACGGGCCCGATGTCGGGGCGCCCATGCCTCCATCGCCTCTCCGCGCCAGGTGACGCTACCAGCCGTGATCGGGAGCAACCCGGCCAAGGCTTTCAGAAGGGTACTCTTGCCCGCGCCGTTGGGACCCAGGATGCAGACCACCTCTCCGGGGGAGATGGAGAGATCCAAGTCTGCGAGTGCTTCGACGCCACCGGGGTAGGTGTGGCCCAGACCGCTGCTCTCGATCAGCACTACCACGTGCGCACCTGTGACCGCGAGCGAACCAGAAGGAACAGGAAAAAGGGGCCCCCTACCATGGACATCAACACCCCCGGCTTGAAGAGCTCGCGCTCCATCAGATACCGCTGCGCGACATCCGCACCCAGTAGAAAAATCGCGCCACCTACGAGGGAAAGGGGAAGGAGCGTGCGGTAGGAGCGGAATCCCGCCAGACGCACGAGGTGCGGTACGACGAGCCCTACGAAGGCAATCTGTCCGGCCACCGCAACAGCGGCAGAAGCCGCCAAAGAAGCGGTCACCAGGACGAGCAGCTTGGTCCGCGTGGTGTTCACCCCGAGGGACTCAGCGTTCTCCTCGCCTGCTGCAAACAGATCCAACTCGCGCGCCACAAAGGGCAAGGCCAGCGCGGCACAGGCCGCGCCTGTCCACACGATTCCCACCTGGGTCCAGCTCTTGTCCTTGAGGCTGCCAAAACTCCAGTGGTAAACGGCTTCCGCAGTCTGCCAGTCGTGCTCCACCAGCCAGGCCTGAATGGCTGCCAGGATGCCGGCGATACAGGCATTGATCGCGATCCCCACGAGCAGCAGCGTCGGCACCGAGACGCGGCCCGCGACTCCTCCAATCGCCGCGACCAGGAGAGCCACGCCACAGGCGCCGGCGAAACCCGTGATCGTCACCAGGAGAGGAGAGTGCTTGGCAGCTTGGTCGAGCAGGTCGATCCCACCGGCAACGTTGGATCCATAGCCCCCCACCAACATGATTCCCAATGTCGCGCCCAGGCCTGCGCCGGCAGTGATGCCCAAGATAGAGGGCGAAGCAAGGCCGTTGCGGAACACGCCCTGCAACAAGGCACCCGAACAGGCCAGAGATGCACCAACGCCACAGGCCACCAGGGTCTTGCAGGTCACCAACTCGAAGATGAGTTGGTGATGGCCTTCCAGGGGAGTGTCGGTTCCCAAGATGCCCCCCAAGCCTTGCAGGAACTGGTCCGTGCCGAAGGTCATGGTCGTGCCCTTGAGGCAGGAGAGGACCACGAGCCCCAGTAGGCCGACACCCATGACGAGGGCTGCGACCACCCCCGCTCGGGTACCTGTTCTGGCGACGCTCATGGGGAGCAGGGTAGCAGGTTGGGGCAGACGCTCTAGCCCCACTCGGACGGTAGCCGGACCTGGGTCGGCGCCCTGATCCCCTGCCGCGCACGAACCCCGTATCGAGGCCCGCCGGGCGACCTGCTTGGGGGGAGGGGCGCTCGGGGTGCGGGGCCGCCCATCGGGGCCGATCACTCCGTCAAGGCTGGGGGCCCAGGCGCCTCCATTCCGTGAAGCCCAGACTTGCGTGGAGTCCTCCCGAAGGACCCCGTATTCTTCTCAGGAACCAGGGCATTCCGACGCGGCATCTACTGCTCGGCGTTTCGCCGCTGGGTCACGAGACTTCACTTGCCTCAAAAGACACTCCGAAAGAAGTTTGCTCTCGCGGCCGCCTCGATTGTCGCCGCTCTCCTGGTCGCTGAGATCGCGGCACGCGGCTGGGCCTTCGCTCAAGGTCAGCCCTACAGCGCGGAGCGTGCTCGGGAGTCCATCCGGGAAATCGTTACGCAGATGACCGCGGAACTTCCGGGCGTGGAAGGCGAAGCGGAAACACCCGCTAGAAAGGAGGCGCTGTTCACCCTCCACCCCTACTCGGGGTACGACTCGGGGTTGGGCCTGAAGATCACAGAGCGGGCAGTGGCACACTTCCACGACCCGGACGCCACGGCCTTCACCATCTTCGTTCACGGGGGATCAGTAGCTGCGATCTTCGCCGGAATACAGCGGGGTGCCCTCGACGTTGTCACCCAGCAGCTCGCCGAGCACCCCTCGGTTGCCCGACCCGTTCGGGTCTTCCGCATGGCCACGGCCGGGTTCAAGCAGCCCCAACAGCTTGCGCAGCTCGCGTACCTGTTGTCGCGCGGTTGCAGACCGAACGTGGTCATCAACCTCGATGGCCTGAACGAGGTTCGTACGGGCACACGCCACGCGGTGCTGGGAATGCAGCCCACCTGGCCATCGATAGGCCACTGGACTCAAGCACATCTGGGTGGCCGACCCGACGCACAGGCAGTGGACCACCTCGTCGATATGGAGATGCTCCAGCGCGAGGCGCAGTCATTGTCCGATCACGTGCTCGGATGGGAGCTGCACCACTCCTCCATCCTCGGGAGGCTGTACCTCTCAAGGCTCGGCACGATCCGGTTCCGATGGAGCCTGGTGCAGGAGGCGTACATTGAACACGCCTTGACGACCGACCAAGGCAAGAAGAACCAACCCTTCGGCGTCCCGCCAGAGACAGAAGATGCGCTGGGAGACGTCATTGAGAACTGGTTCGAGTCCTCGGTCTCCATGCAGCACCTTTGCGAGCCCCGAGGCATCCTCTACCTGCACGTCATCCAACCGACCCTGCACGACCCCGGCTCCAAACTCATCACCCCTGCGGAACGAGAGAAGGGGATCGGCGCCAAAGGCATGGACCCCGACGTGGTCAAGGGTTACGAGATGATGCGAGCCCGAGTAGAGGACCTGAAGGGCGCCGGTGTCACGGTACTTGATGCGACCCGCATCTTCGCTGACAACGCTGAGACGCTCTACTACGACAACTGTCACGTCGGCCGAAAAGGAAACGAGATTTTGGCCGAACACATCTACACCGCTCTCGCGGAGACCTTGGAATAACGACACCGCTAGGCCGCGCTCACTCTTACGAAAACCGTCATGCGATCATCCTCACAACCGTGCACCCGTCTCCTGCTTGCTCTCCTGGTCATCCTGGGAGGATGCGCTGGCTTACCCAAGGGGTCGAAGAGCTCCACAAACCTGCTGGAGTTGAGGGCCTACCATTGCTCTACCCCAGAAGGGCAGCTGGCAACACTTCAGTTCGTGCGAGACGCCTACCAGCCCGCACTGCACCGTCAGGGCATCGGACCGGTCGGGGTCTTCACACCGGTGGAGAGTGGAGTGTTGGACGTCTACGTTCTGTGCCCCTACTCAAACCCTGGCCAGCTACTGGAGCGCAACATCCGCCTGGCCGAAGACGTGGAGTTCATGGCTTCAGCCAAGGGATTCGCCCCAAGCGACGCCCCTCTGCCCTACACGAGAATCGAGAGTCGGATTCTGAGGGCCTTTGAGGGGCTGCCCGGGATAATCCCTCCGCCCTCTCAGAGCCTGGAGCGACTATTGGAGCTGCGCATCTATGAGAGCCGCAATGAAGAGTTGGCGCGGCGCAAGGTTGAAATGTTCAACACCGGAGAGATTCAACTCATGCAAGAAGTCGAGTTGGGGCCGGTGTTCTTCGGAGAGTCGTTTGGGGCTGCCGACATGCCCAACCTCGTCTACATGCTCTCAGCCGACAACGAAGAGGAGCACAAGGAACACTGGCAGCGCTTCCTGAAACACCCCGACTGGGCCCGCATGCGAGACCTTCCTCGCTATGCCGATACGGTGAGCAAGATCACGAGCACACTGCTGCGACCTGCGGCGGGCTCTGACATCTAGGGGGCTCGGGTGGTAGCTCGTCCGGGACCTGCTACCCTGCCACCATGTTCCCCTTCCGACCATCGGCCACCGGCTGCGGGGCCCGCAAGCTCACTCTGCTCTTAGTGTGGATGCTGGGGATCTGCGCCTCGGGTTGCGGCGGAGAGGAGGCCACGCCCACCGCTCCCGGAGACGAGCCCACGAACGCGCGCTCCGTGAAGTTGGAAGACGGCTCGACGCTTCGGGTCCCAGACCAGGCCCAACGCATCCTGCCGGCAACCTCTGCTGCCGTAGATCTGCTGACGGATCTTGAGCTTCATGATCGGGTCGTGGCCGTTCCCTTGGCTGCGTTTTCTTGGTCAGTGGCAGCACGCGAACCCGAGGGGTGGAGTGAGCACACGGTTCTGAATGCACTGGAAGGCGAGGCCATTCTCGCCCTCAAGCCGGACCTGATCATCGCAGCCCCCTGGTCCTATCAGGGACCTCTATGGGTGGCGCGTTCGGTGAACATCCCCGTCTTGCCCCTACCCGACGCCAAGAGCTGGGTTGAGATCGAGGCGGGGATCGCTCTGGCCGGGGAAGCCCTGGGAGTGCAGGAGCGCGCCCAGGCCCTCATGGAAAAACTGACGGCGCGCCGATCCGTGCTTGAAGGTGCTGGCCGATCTTCACGCCGCATGGCGACCTACTCGAACTTCGGGGCGGGGGGACACACATCGGGTACCGGAACGACGCTGGATCTGGCCATCGCGCTCGCCGGGATGGAGAACGCCGTAAGCAGAAAGGGCCACTGTGAGCTCAGCTTGGAGGAGATCCTGACTCTCAATCCTGAGGTGTTTGTGACGAGCACGGGACGCGACATGGTCTCGCCCGGGGCCGAGTTCCTACGCAATGAGCCAGCACTGTCTCATTTGGAGGCTGTTGAAAAAGGCCGCATAATCGTCCTTCCAGCAGAGCTTTTCAGCGCGTCCTCCCACCGCATCCTGGATGCTGCGGAAGAAGTTGCACGTCAGGTCGACCTCCTCTTCAATTAGTCAGCTGGTCGGGTTTGTGTCCAAGGTCAAAAGGGGGTACCCATTGGGGGGCCGTTTGCCCTCTCACCATGCTTGAAGACCACATCGCTCTCACTGAATCACAGAACCTGACCTCGATTCAGTCCTACCTCCTGTCAGAGGAGGCCAGGTACCCCGAGACCAATGGGGACTTCACCTGGGTCCTCTCCGCTATCAGTCTCTCGGCCAAGTTCATCGCGGCGCGTTGCCGGCGAGCCCGAATTGAAGCCGTACTGGGGGACGCTGGAGCGGAGAACGTCCATGCCGAGTCTCAGCAGAAGCTGGACGTGATCGCCAACGAGTCCTTGCTGCGCTGCCTGGGCACGCGCCCAACAGTGGCCATCGTGGCGTCCGAGGAAAACGAAGAGCCCATGATCATCCACAGTGAGACGGAGGGTGAGCGGCCCTACGTGGTCCTATTCGACCCCCTGGATGGCTCATCGAACCTGGATGTTTGCGGCGGCGTGGGAACCATCTTCAGCGTCCTGCACCACGACCGCCGTGCCCACCCCATTGAGAGCTCACCGCTTCAGCCGGGCGTGAACCAGTTGGCAGCAGGCTATGTGCTGTATGGGCCTTCCACGGTTCTGGTTCTGACCACAGGCAATGGTGTTCAGATGTTTGTGCTCGACCCCCAGATCGGCTCATTCCTACTGGTTGAGAAGGATGTCCGCATCCCCGAGAAGAGCAAGAACTACTCGCTCAACGAGGCATACACCTCCAGCTTCCCGAGCGGCTATCAAGAGTACTTGGCCTGGGCTCATGAGAACGGCTACTCACAGCGATACGTGGGCACCATGGTCGCTGACGTCCACCGGATCTTGATGAAGGGCGGGGTGTTCATGTACCCACCCACAGAGAAGGCGCCCAACGGCAAGCTGCGGCTGATGTACGAAGCCAACCCCATGTCCATGCTCATTGAACAGGCCGGCGGCAAGTCGTTCTCAGGCTTGGACCGCACACTGGACATCCAGCCGCGCGAGCTGCACGAGAGGGCAAGCGTGATCCTGGGATCCGCTGGGGAAGTGGAGAAGGTGCAGGAGTTCCTGCAGTAGGGGCCAGAGTGCCTACCTGGGGCGCTTCATCAGAACACGCGCGTTCGGATCGGCTTCGGGCAAGGCTCCCCGCGGAATAGCGAAAACGCCCGTGCCCTCTTTCATCGCGACACGCTGCAACTTACCTGCGACCAGCACCTCTACGGGCATGGGGAAGGCCATGCCTCCGGGTGTCTTCCACCGCAGAGTGCACTCACTGTTAGCAATGGAGAGCTCCAGCTCGGGAAGCTCTGGCTGCCGTAGGTAGACCTCGAAGAACCAGCCCAGCTCCATGCCCGCAACCTCCTCTGCGATTGCCTGCAACTCATCGGTAGAGGCAAAGCGGCAGGCCGAACCGGCGCGGCTCGATTCCAGGCTGGGATCGGGATAAGCCCAGCGGCGTAGGATCTTGAAGAAGACCTCGTCTCCCACGAGCCAGCGCAGGCTGTGGCAGATCCATGAACCCTTCATGTACACGTCAATGTCTGGAGCATCGGGGCGCTTGGATGCGAAATACATGTCCTTGGTCGTGCGCGTCCCACGCGGGGCCACGCTGCCCTTGTTCTCGATGCGCTTGAGATCAGTCGCCATCTTCTTGGCGTAGGCCTCGGGACCGAAGCGTCGCTCCATGTACACGGCCTGCAGATAGGTCCCGATCCCCTCGTGAATCCAAAAGTCCTTCCAGTCCCGCGCCGTGACAAGGTTGGCCCACCACTCGTGGGAGAGCTCGTGATGATGCAACCAGTCATAGTCGTAGCCCGTCACGATGTCGCCTCTATAGCCGTTGCCGTAGGCGATGATGCTCTGGTGCTCCATGCCCAAGTGCGGAGTCTCTGCCACCCCATACTTGTCTGTGCGGAAGGGGTAGGGACCGCAAACGTCCTCGAAGAACGTCATCTGTCGTTGAAACTCCACAAATAGTATCTCGCCCTTGGTCCGGTTCTCGGGGAGAACCCAATAGGTGAACTCGAAAGGCTCACCCTCAACGCCTTGGTATTGAGTCGTGATGGTCTCATAGGGCGCGATGTTGAGAGCCACTCCGTAGTTGTTGATGGGAGTGGACACGTGCCAATGGTGGGTCAGCCTGTCGTCCGGAGCCTCTCGCACCTCGAGGAGACGGCCATTGCTCGCTACCACCAAGGGCGCGGGAACAGTGATGACAATGTCCATGGAATCTGGCTCGTCGGAGGGGTGATCTTTGCAGGGCCA
>PBIX01000060.1 GCA_002720975.1 Planctomycetota bacterium
GATCTTTCCTTCGAGGTAAGGCACCTCGAAGCATTTGTCGTGCATGATGGGTCCGTGGCCGAAGTAGCCCTTCTCGCCAAAGAGCTCACCGTGGTCGGCGGTGACGATGATCCAGGTGTTCTCCGGGACCATGTCGTAGAGCTTGGGGAAGACCTCTGTGTCGAGGTAGCGGACGGTATCGATCTGGCGTCCGCGCAACTCGTCCATTTTCTCCTGATCGAAGAACTGGAAGGTCTCCTTGAAGCGCTCGCCGCTGTCGTCGTCCGACTCTTCAATCTGGTCGTTCATTTTCTTGAAGACCCCGTTCACTCCACTAATGCGGGGCCACATGGAGGAGTCCTCGTCGGGCTTCGCGTAGGGGTAGTGCGTCTCGCCGACGTTGAGCATGTAGAACTCCGGGCGCCCGGAATCGAACTTCATGGTGGGCAGCATGGCCGCCATGTCGTTGTGGCTGTCCATCAACTGAAAGTCGTCGAAGTCGCGGTTGATACCCGTCTTGGGGTTCAGAACCGGAAGCGACATGCGCGCGCAGGTCTTGAAGCCCAACTGATTACGTAGCAGTCCCGGGAACCACAGGCCGGGGACCATCTTGGCGAACTCGATGCCCTTGGCGCCCAGACGCTCGTTGTAGTTGAAGAAATCCTCCTTGTAGTACTCCGACGCATACACGTTTTCGGGAGACGTATGCGGCAAGAGGCCCGTCAGGAAGTTGTAGTGCGAGGGCGCCGTCCAAGACGCATAGGTGTAGCGCTTCTCGACCTTGCCCAGCTTCGTGATTGTCTTGGGGTCCGCCGCCATGAACGAGTCATAACGCAGGCTGTCCAAGGTGATGATGATGAAGTTGTTGTCCGCTTGCGGCTCGGGGTGGGGAGCCATGCGCATGCCCATGGGGCGCGGAGGCAACTTCGGCCGCGGCCCGCTCGGTGCGGTCACTTTCTTCTTGTTGAACAGGTCAAGGAGTCCCATGGGCTGGTCTTGTTGCGGATGAAGGGGGAGAGAATATTGGCGGGACGTCCTGATGGGCGCCCCGCCACAAGCGGGTGGTTCTTATCGGACTACTCGCCCTTGGACTTGTAGTACTCCACGAGGATTGCCGCCGTGGTCTCGCGCATGATGCGTGGATCGGGGTTCTCGCCCTCTACAAGCTGGGCGCGCACCTTGGTGCCGGAGATGAAAACAGAGGTGTTCTCCTTGTTCTCCTCCATGAGACCGACCCGGCCGATCTCCTCGAAATACGCGGCAAAACCCACGTTGACGGTCTGGATGGAGAGGGCTCCGCCCAGGTTCTCAAAGACCTCCTGGGCATCGAAATCACCCCAGATGGCGTCTCCGTCATCAAACGGGGCATCGGCGTGCTTGCGGCCGATGATGAAGTGGCTAAAGCCCAGGTTCTGGCGGTAGATGGCATGCATCACGGCCTCAGCGGGACCGCCGTAGTACATGCGCATGTCCAGACCCACGAGCTTCAGGTTGTCGTTGAGGTCCTGACCATTGTCGCTCCACAAGGCTTCATCCTTGTCCCCGTCGCCGAGAAGGCGGTTGGCCACCAGAGCCTCATAGGTCTCCATGCGGGTGGCAGCGGGAACGTCGTCACCCTTGAGTTGGCCCACCAAGGGGTTCAGGACCACGCCGGTGCGCTTGCCGTTGGCGCGCAGAATCGTCTCGGCTCCATACACCAGGGCGTACTCGTGGGCGCGGTGCAGGGGGTTGCGGGTCTGGAAGGCGATGGACTGCTCCCAGCCCTGCTCGGCCACCAGGGCACGGGTCTGGTTGGGACTCATCACGCGCTCGGCGAACGAACGGGTGTCCTCACTGGGAAGCAGACAAATGGTTCCCCCAACGAGCTTGGTGCGCTCATCCGAGGTCCAAAGGCGTGCTCCTGGGTGATCCGTGCGCTCGGTGCGGTAGACGGTCTTGATGAAGGCATCCTTGTCCCAGTCAAAGACCGAGTCCACTTCGAGGGTGCCGAAGGCGCTTCCGCCGTGGACCAGGCTGATCTTTGCACCAACCGCACAGAGAGCGGCCTCGGCGTCAGTGACGGGCAGGATGACCGGAATGGTCCAGGCCCAGGCGCCGCCGTTGCGCTCGATGGCGCCCTTGGCGAGGACGTCGTTGTAGTCCTTCTCGCCCATCGGCCCCTCGAGCGGGCTGAGGGTGCCGTCGGCAATCCGGTACAAGGTGGTGTGATCCACATCTTGAACCTCCACCGTGGGCAAGCCGGTCTCGCTCGTGGCGGACGGGTCGATGCGGTTGACGGGCTCGGAGAGGCCGCCGTGAACAGGGGAGACGTTTGAGAGGGTGGAGGTCATGGGTAGGATTTGGATACGGAGGGGATTGGATCGAGCGCCTGGGCCCGCGGTCAGTGGAACTACAGGTAGCCCAGGTTCTTGAGCTTGCGTTTGACGTCATCGAGCTCGTGCTGGGTGAACTCGGGTTCGGCCTGCTCAGCCTCGGCATCCCCCATCAGGTCACGCAGCACGTAGACGATGAAGTCCGTCGGCGAGTCAAAGCCCGACTCTTCCACGACCTGTTGGATCTTCCGGTACAGGGGGCGGGGGATTTTGATGGTGACTTTGGACTCGCGCATGGCTGGTCTGGAGGCCTGGCCTCAGGTGGTGCAGTGGGAGCAGATCGGTCCGGAGGCTCTGATAGCACTCCTGACACACTCGGATCATACTCCGATTGGAGTGTCACTGGAGTGTTCTTGGAGTGTATGTTCACTTCCTGACCTAAGTCGTTTGCTAGAAAGGGCTTGAGGGCAGGAAAATTCCCCCATAGCGGCCTGGGCGCGCCATTTGCAACTTCCTTTGAGGCCGTCCGGTCCCAGAACGGGGCACGAATCGGGCCCAGGGGACGCCCAATCACCCCCTCCCGAGCCCGGGCCGAGACCGGCCCCGTGGGAGCTTTCCACAATCGTGCCAAAAACCAGCCGGGCCCGGGCCGGATAGACTCATCACGTACCGAGGACACAAACTCCTCCAACGCTGGCGCGCCCCTACGTACCTGTTTCTCCACGGATAGCCAGCCAACGACCACCCCCTTTCACACCCTCTTCATGCGCACCCAGTACTCCATTCTCCTAGCCCTGACCCTCTCCCTTACCGCTTGCGGTGGCGGGGGAGACCCCAAGGAAGCGGGCTACGCCGCCCTCCAAACCGGAGATCACGCGGCGGCCGTCAGCGCCTTTGACGAGGCCCTGGCAGCCAGCGACTCCAGCGCACCGGACCACGCCGAACTGCAACTCGCACGCTGCGAAGCCCTCGCCTATGTGGACGGTGCGAAGGCCGAGGCCGAGTTCCGAAGTCTCTGCGAGGGCGGCTCCGACATCGGCGTGAAACAGTATTCACTTATCGCCGGCGCGCTCCTCGCAGGCAATGCCATGCTCAATGCCGTCAACGTTGTGGACATGGGCGTCAACGCCTTCCCCGATGACGCCAAGATGGCTGCCCTCTTGGAGAAGGTCAAGGAAGCCGCCAAGGAGGACCCCGCAGCCCTGGACGCCCTCAAGGGCATGGGCTACCTGGGCGGGGACTGAGCTACACCGCGCTCACGAGAGTATCCCCTTGACGACTTCGCCGAAGACGTCGGTCAAGCGGCGCTGGAGTCCGTTGTGGTAGTAGGTCAGGCGCGTGTGATCCAAGCCAAGCAGGTGAAGGATCGTCGCGTGAAAATCGTGGACGCTGACCGGATCTTCCTGCGCCCTCCATCCAAACTCGTCGGTTGAACCGTACGTGAAGGGCGCTTTCACACCGGCGCCGGCCAAGATGGCCGTGAACCCCTTGGGGTTGTGGTCACGGCCATTGGTGTTCTCCTGGAAAGTGGGCATGCGGCCGAACTCCGTGCACAACACCACTAAGGTCTCCTCTAGCAGTCCGCGCTGCTTGAGGTCGCGGATCAAGGCCGCCGCAGGCTGGTCGAGAATCGGCCCGTGGACGTCGTAATCCGTCTTGAGCTGCTTGTGGCCATCCCAATTGCCAACGCCCTCACCCATTGCGTAGGCACCGTTGAAGAGCTGCACAAAGCGGACGCCGCGCTCGATCAACCGCCGCGCGAGCAGGCAGTTACGCGCGAATCCGGCCTTGTTCACATTCGCATCATCGACTCCGTACATCCGTCGTGTGTGTTCGGATTCCGACGACAGATCCGTGACCTCTGGGACGGAGAGCTGCATGCGTGCCGCCATCTCGTAGCTCGCAATGCGCGCGGCCATTTCGGTGTCGCCTTCAAAACGCTGTAGGTGCCTCTCGTTGAGGGCCTTCAGGAATGCGCGCGTCGCACGGTCTTCTTGCTCACTTACGCCCTGGGGGCGTGCAAGGTTCTGCACCGATTTGACGGCACTAAAGGAAGTTCCCTGAAACGAGGCCGGCAAGAAACCCGAGCCCCAGTTGTTGAGCGAGCTCTGCGGGACGCCACGAGGGTCAGGGATCGCAACAAAAGAAGGTAGGTCGTTATTTTCGCTGCCGAGGGCGTACGTTGCCCATGCGCCCATGCTCGGGAAGCCCTCAAGGGTGAAGCCCGTCGACATGCAGTTCTCACCCGGTCCGTGGGTGGCGGTTTTGGTGTGCAGCGAATGGATATAGCAGAAGTCATCGGACAGATCGCCCAAGTGAGGGAGCAGATCGCTGGTCATCTTTCCGCACTCACCGCGCGGCCTGAATGTATAGAGCGGTTGTTGCAGATTGCCGTTCACTCCCTGGAACGTGAGTAACCCATCACTGCCTGGGAGCGGAGTTTCATGGCGTTTGATCAGCTCGGGTTTGTAATCAAACGAGTCCACATGGCTCAGAGCGCCGCTACAGAAAATCACCACCACGTTGCGCGCGCGGGGAACAAAGTGGGGGCGACGCGCTCCATTTGGAGCGCGGGGGGCGACACTGGGCTTGTCTCCCACCAAAGCGCCCTCCGCCTTCAAGAGATCGGCCAACGCCATCGCGCCCAAACCGGTACCCATGTGGCCGAGCAGGTTCCGTCTGGTGAGGCCTTTCATTGGATGAACACCAGCTCATTGGAGTTCAGTATCGCACGACAAAATGCGGTGAGGCCCTGCTCATGTATGAAGGCACTCGCAGCGTCCAGCTCGCTGGAGGTAGGCTCGCGGCCATAGGCGGCTCGGTAGGCCCCTTCAACGGGGGTCATGGATTGGCCCTCCAAACTTGCCGCCATGCGTTGCGCCTGGTTTATGACAAACGTGCCATTGAAGAGGTTGAGAGCCTGAATCGCCGTGGTCGACCGACTCCGATTGGAGCAGACCTGCCCCGCATCCGGCAGGTCAAAGGAGCCGAACAGGGGAGCCTTCTCCATCCGAACTTTGTGCATGTAGACCATGCGCCGCCACTCAGTCGGACCGAGTTCCTCCTTGGGAGCGTAGACGCGGACGTAGTTGGTGTTGGGCTCAAAGGTGCTGAAGCCGGGGCCTCCCATCGTGAGGTCCAAGCTCCCACTGAGTTGCAGGAGGCAGTCTCGAATCACTTCGGCCTCAAGGCGCCGAGGGGGATAGCGCCAGAGAAGTCGGGTGTCGGCATCACGAGCAAGGGCTTCTGAGTTGGGGCCGCTAGCCTGACGGTAGGTGTCGGAGAGGAGAATCCGTTGATGGAGCTTCTTGAGGGACCATCCCTCGCGCATGAGCCTCGTGGCCAGCCAGTCCAGGAGCTCGGGGTGTGATGGCTGGGCGCCATTGGCTCCAAGGTCCCCGGGTGTAGCGACTAGCCCCGCGCCGAAATGGTGGTGCCAGATGCGGTTGGCCATGACCCTGGCAGTCAGCGGGTTGGCGGGATCCGTGATTGCGCGAGCCAGCGCCACGCGGCGTTGCTCCTCTGGGGCATCCACGGCGAGACCCAACGAACCGAGCGCGGAGAGGAAGTCGGGCGCTACGGCCTCGCGCTTCTCCCGCACGTCGCCGCGGTAGAGACGGTGCGTCGCGCCAGGCTGCTCCAGCCTCCCGGAATAGACGGTGGGCCCGGGATTGGAGTTGAGCTCCTGCCCCCGCTTCTCCGCCGCCGCGATGCGCGCGATAACCTCATGCGCCCCAAAAGCGGCCTCTTCCAGCCCACCCGGCTCTCCAGGCGGTCGCCGATCTTGCGAACCGGACACCACCTTCCAGTCTCCGGGTGTCCGTGCCACCTCGATGACATAACCCACCGCTGTTCGATCCGAGTACCGCCCCTCCTTGTCACGGCCCCAGGAAACACGGTCGATCTGAACAGGCTCGGCCAGATCCAGCTGTATCCACCCCCGACCGGATGCGTTTGAAATCCAGCTACGAGGATTGCCGAACAGGCCATCGTTGATGTGTTCGAGCCGGTGTTTAGGGTTGTTCGCGTAGTTGCCTGACGAACTGGGTGTCGCTGCCCGGGCTACGTTCAACTCACCCGACCAGACCTCCAGCTCATCGATGCAGGGCTCGGCGCCATCGCTGGTGGCGTAGATGCTCATGCGAACCGAGCACGCCCGCACAGGTGGGAAGCGTTCCATGTTCTGCCGCGAGTTGACGCCTGGGCGAAGGCCGGGCAGCTGTGATCGTAGGGCCGCTATTTTCGCTGTGATCTCCTGCCGCTGGCCCTGAATTAGCCCGTCCCGGTCTGAGTTGAGCGCTCGCTCGCCGTGGTGAACACCGGCAAATACGGCCGTCATCGAGTAGAAGTCCCGCTGAGGCACAGGGTCAAACTTGTGGTTGTGACAGCGCGCACACCCCAGGGTCAGCCCCAGGAGTGCCGTACCCGTGGTGTTGACCATCGCCGTCAGCTCATCCTGACGCTGCAGTGCCGTGTCGTCGGGGTCCTTGCTCTTGACCTCATCCCAAGCACCGGCAACGAGGAATCCCGTTGCAGCCTCAGCCCCGACCGTGTCCCCGGCGAGCTGCTCGAAGATGAAGCGGTCGTAAGGCAGGTCGCCATTGAACGCGTCGATGACCCAGTCCCGATAGTGGTAGGCGTTCGGTCGCGGCGTGTTCATCTCGAAGCCGTGGGAGTCGGCATACTGGACCGCGTCGAGCCAGTGTTGAGCCCACCGCTCGCCGTAGCGGGGACTCGCGAGGGCCTCATCGACGAGTTGCGCCCACGCATCCTCTCGCCTGTCCCGGATGAAGGCCTCGACCCTCGCAGGCGTCGGCAGCAGGCCGTGCAGATCGAGGTACAGGCGTCGGATCAGACTCACGCGGTCCGCTGCGGGCGACGGTCGCAGTCCCTCTTCCTCCAGTCTCCGGAGAACGAAGGCATCAATGGGTGAAGAACCCCATGACAATCCCGTCTGGGGAGGACTCGGGTCACCGATAGGCTGGAAGGACCAGTGGGTCGGCTGATCCGAATCCGCTGATCCGTCCTCTGGCCAGCTTGCACCCTCATCGATCCAGCGCTTGATCAACTCGACCTGGCCTATCGTCAGCGGCTCCCCCTTGAAGGGCATGCGGTCGACCACGTTGGCGGTGATCCGCCGGAACAGCTCGCTGTGCACGCTATCCCCGGGGACGATACCGGGCTCGCCCGAATCGCCGCCCCGAAACGCAGAGCCGGCCCGGTCGAGCCTGAGCCCCTCCTTCTGCTGATCGGGGCCGTGACACTCGATGCAATGCGCAGCGAGAATGGGCGCGATCTCGCGCTCGAAGTTGACCTTGGCAGCATCCTGGCCGTCCTGGCCAGCGGCCGTGCTCACCCCCAGGACGAAACCCATCATGACCGTCCAGAAACCGCAGTTGCTGCCCATGAACCAACCCTAGCTCGGGTCTCACAGGATCGCGACTCTCTGGCCCTCATGAGGCGCTCAGGAGTTGTGTGGCAGTAGCTTGCGTCCCTACTTCCCGATCAGAAAGTGGGCGATGTCCCCTTCTCGCATCACGTAGTCCCGGCCCTCAATGCGCAACTTGCCCGCTGCCTTGACGGCCGCCTCGGTCTCATGGGCGACGAGATCGTCCACCGAGAAGACCTCGGCGCGGATATAGCCCTTTTCGAAGTCGGTGTGGATGACGCCCGCGGCCGTGGGACCGGTATCCCCGGCGAGGATGTTCCAGGCCCGAATCTCTTTTTCTCCTGCGGTGAAGAAGGTCTGCATGCCCAGTAACTCGTAGGCGCGCTGGATAAGGCGCTGCAGCCCGGACTCCTCCAGACCCATCTCCTCCAGGAACAGGCTGCGCTCGTCGGGTTCCATCTGTGAGAGTTCGCCCTCGATGTCACCACACAGGGCGACCATCTCCGCTCCTGTTCGTTCGGCGTAGGCCTTCACGGCCTGAGCTTGCTCCGACTCGCCCTGCATGTCGTCGTCACTGACGTTCGCCACAAAAAGCACGGGCTTCATGGTCATCAGGAATAGAGGCTTCAAGAGATCGCGCTCGACATCCGTCCACTCCAAGGCCCGCAGTTGAGTGCCCTCCTCCAAGGCGGCCTGGGCGCGCTCGAAGAGCTCCTTTTGGATAGTGCTCTCCTTGTCGCCGCTCCGGGCCTTCTTGGAGACACGCTCCACGTTGCGGGTAACGGTATCGAGGTCGGCGAGGGCCAGCTCAAGCTCGATAACCTCGATGTCCCGGACGGGCTCTATTTCTCCGTGAACATGAACAACATCCCCTTTGGTAAAGCACCGCACCACGTGTGCTATCGCATCGACCTCCTTGATGTTGCCCAGGAACTTGTTGCCGAGACCCTCACCCTTGGAAGCTCCGGCCACAAGCCCAGCGATGTCGACCATCTTCAGGCTGGCGGGCAGGACGCGATCGGTCTTGATGTAGGAGTGGATGACCTCCAACCTCTCATCCGGAACGTCAACGATGCCCACGTTGGGCTCGATGGTGCAGAAGGGGTAGTTCGCACTCTCCGCACCGGCGGCAGTGACGGCGTTGAAGATGGTGGACTTGCCCACGTTGGGCAGTCCGACGATTCCACAGGCGAGGCTCATTTCAGGGGCGGGTCGGGGTCAGGGCTCGAGTTCGAGGGCGAACATTCTAGCCGCCCGAGCCGGGAGCGAGCGCAGACCGGACCGAAAGTGGGGCCTTCAGTCCGCGAGCTGAAGCGGGATGCGCACGCTGTAGGCGCGCCCGGGATCGCGTAGGGCTCGCCCTCGCACCCAGGTGGCAAAGTCGGGCTGAGGTACGCCCTCGAAGACCTTCACGCCGTTCGCGAAGACCGTCACCTCGCCCTCCATGTCTACGAGCTCCTCGGAGAGCAGCACGCACAGGCCCTTGCCCTGGGTGCGCTCAAGTCGCACATCCACGGTGCCTCGCACACGGTCCACTTTGGCGATGACCGTGCCCTTCACTTCAGAGCCTCCCTCCCAGAGCAGCCAGTAGAACTGCTGCTTCCAGTCCACCCGCGGCTGCCAGACAAGGTAGCTGGGCGACGATTCGCGCGAATAGCCCTCGATCTTGGCCAGCAGGGCCTCAGCCCCTCCCTCCGGTAGGCCATGACCACGATCACTGACCTCCCAGTATTCGAAGTGCTCAAAGCCCCCCCAGCGCCCCTTGGCCACCTCCAGGTCACGCACTGCCGCCTGGTTGGCTTTGGGGCCCACCTTGGGATCGTCCGTACTCTGGAACACGCACATCGGAGTGTTGCGCAGGTTGGGAACGACACCCTTTTGAACGTTGATCGTGCCCCGACTGCGGTTCTCGAGGAACGAAGGCGCCCCGGCCGAGGGTAGGAGGGCAGCGAAGCGGTCCGCGTGATCTGCACCGATCACCCAGGATCCATAACCGCCCATGGAGTGCCCGCCGAGGAACACGCGGTCGGGATCGATCTCGAAGGTGTCGATGGCCCGATCGATCAGTGACATCACCCACTCTTCCGTTCCCGAGTCCGTCCAGCCGCACTCGGTCTTCTCCAGCACCTCGGGGAAGATGCCCAGCCACCCGCGTGCTGTCAGGGCGTCCGCATACATCCTGCGCGAGGAGGACGCGTCCCCCGAGTCCACGCCACCACCATGCAGGCCGACAAAGAGAGCGGAGGGACGCCGCAGCTGACCCGCGAGGAAATAGCGCCCGCGCCCGCCATCCAGATCCGTGTACTCCCCGGCCTTCTCGGGCAGCTGCGGAAGCGTCTTCTTGTACTTGGCGAAGAACGAATCCCAACGCTTCAGGTCCCTCTTCCCCGGAAAGGGCACGGCAGCCAAGGATTCGAGCACCTTGAGCCCCTGTGCATGACCCTCTCGTGAGTGGTTGTCCACAGCCAGATACTGCGTGACCAGGGCCTCTTGCTCCTTGCTGTCGGGAACCTCCTGGGATGAAACCAACGCAGAAACAAGCGCGACGCATAGGGACCCCGAGAACATGCCCCCATTCTCACGCAATGGCCGGAATTCACAAGGCGTGCCCGCCCCCGTTTCAGCCCTGAGGACCGCAGACCCCGGTGTGGGGCAAGGAGTCTGGGGAACCCACCGCCAGGAACGACCCACGGCCTTTCTCCAGCGTGATGCCGACAACGAAAGCCTGCACCCCCGTCACCTGCGGGGCTATAATGGACCCTGACCATGCGTTGCCCCTGCGTACTCTATGCCCTCTTGACCCTGGGGTTCTGTGGTGCCTTCGTGCAAGCCCAGGACTCGGGACGGTTGCTCCTCGCCGATGACGACATCCAAGAGGTGAACATCACCAAGTTGACCTCCGTCAACTACCGCAAGGGCAAGCCCCTGCCCGCGGACATCCAGAACCTGGATGGCAAGCGGGTGCGCATCGAAGGCTACATGGCGTTGGGTACCTTGGAGGGTGTGGACTCCTTCGAGTTCGTCCCTGAGTCCTGCGAGTGCGGGCGTTCCAAGGTACAGCACTTCATCGACGTCACCATCGAAGAAGGGCTCACGACCTTTCGACCGGGACGCATCACGCTTGAAGGCGTGTTCAGTGTGGGCGAGAAGGAAGAGGATGGTTTCGTGGTCAGCCTGTATCGACTGACGATTCGCTCCCTGGACGACGAAGAGTAGGTACGAGCGTGCTCACCGCGCCCGTCTTGGGAATCCTGCTGGGAACCGTGGCCGGCCCGGGCCCCCTCCTGCCCACCGCCCCCCAGGATCTGGAACAGCTCATCACGGCCGCGCGCACGGGTCGGACGGTGATCCGCCCCCAGGCCGCGCGCAGAATCGTGCGCCTCTGGTCGCAATCCGAAGCCGATGAGCAGGCGAACATCATCCAGCGGTTACGCACCGAGTCGGGGGACTCCCCCGCAACCCTCGCACAGGTGGGCCCGGCTCTGGTCGAAGTGCTGGGTGCGTTCGGAGACGAGGCGCTACGCGGCCTGCTGTGGCGCGCTCTGTCGGACACTGAGTTTCCCTGGCGTCCCTACGCCGCGCGTGCACTGGCGGCCCACCCTACAGGCGCAGAAGCCCCCCGCTTTCTCGCCGCCCTCGCTGATCCGATTCCCCCCGTGAGAGTGGCGGCCGTTGTGGCGCTGGCAAACCTGGATCAGCCCGACGAGGCCCCCGCCGTGCGCTTGCTTATCAATCACAAGGACGACCGGGTACGACGCGCGGCCGCCGATGCCATGATCGGGTGGGGCCAGAACTCAGCCATGTGGTGGCTCTACGAAGAGCTGCTGCGCGAGGATCGCTTCTTCGATAGACCCACGGGCGAGCAGGCCCGCTACCAGGCTTGGAACCTGCTCTCCCCGCGGCTCGGGAAGATCGAAGATGCCAGCCCCTACGATCCCGGCTTGGGGCCCTCGCACCCGGCTAGCGCCGCATCCTTGGAGGCCGTGCGCGCGCGGTTGGCCGAGCTCAAAGCGGGAGAGCGTCCCGCCCTTCCACCCCAGTCCCGGGCCGGGGGTGAAATCCCCACCGAGCTCCTGGGTATGGAGTTGCGCTCCTGCCGCAAGGGGGAGGTGTTTCTGCGCTGGACCGCCAATGACCTGCTGCTTGTGGGTCAGGGCAATCCCGCACGTGTGGCGCTGCCCGAGGGAACTGTGCGAGCACTCCTGAACGCCACTGCCGAGGCGCGCACGGGACTCGCAGACAAGCGGCTCTTCGGCACTCCAGGGTGCGACATGGAACAGTTCCACGTCCGCTCGGGCAAGGCCGCATCGGCCACCCAGTGGATCGTGTCCTGTGGGCCCGATCCCATTCCTGATCTACGGCCCGCGGACCTCAACTCCCTGGGCCGCGCCCTGCTGGCTGCGATCCCACAGGTCCCAGCCGATGAGGTCACTGCGGACGCGCGTCTGGCTCAACTACGCGAGCGCACCCGTGCCGCTCTGCAAGCCATCGGCGGCGAGCTGGACTAGAGCTCTTTGGTGACCGACGTGCCGGACAGGTGGAAGCAACCTGCCGCATAGCCGGCCTCGTCTTCGATGCCCTCGATCTTGAAGGTGCCTGTGACGATGACCGGAATGTAGGGATAGTACTCAGCGCCTTTGCCCTCCATGATCACGTTGATCCACTCGTCGGGTTGAGGCGAGCCCCCAAAGCAGCAGCCGAGCAGGTCGCGCACCAGCATGAACTCCGGCACGGTGGTCTCTTTCCACTCGAGAGGAATCATGTAGCCGACAATGGAAACGACCTTGCCATCGTTGCGCTTGATGCGATCGGGGAACTCAAACTCGCCCTCGTCGTACTCCTCGGGGTAGAGCAGTGAGTCGAGAATGTCCTCCATGGCGATGTCCTGCATGGAGAGGTCCGACCAGGAGATGGCGGTGACGCCATCGACAACCTCCCCCGTTCGGGACGCGTCGATCTTCCCCAGCCCCGCAGCATCCACGCCGATAAGGCCGGCGGCAACCGCATCAATGGCCCCTGCTGGCGTGCCGGAAACGGCCTTGGGCTCCTCCGCTACGGGAGCATCCAGAGGTAACCCTCGTTCAACGACCGGGGCGCTGCTCGGCGCTGTTGTATTGTCACCCGGTGCCTCCCCGGCGGCAGCGCCATCGTCGCCGCAAGCTGCCAGGCCCACCATCACGGCGACTCCCAGCCCGGTAGTGCGGATCCGATTCATGTCTAGTTGTCGCCCATGGAGTAATCGAACGGCACCGATTCGAAGGATGTTCCGAGTGCATCGACCTTGTGCACCACGGCATGGAACTCGGTCGCGCCCTTGAGCACAGCATGCAGGCCATGGAACTCGGCGCTGTCGCCCACCGTCTCGCCGGTGAGAGTGCTGGCCTGAGCGGAGAGTGCCAACTCCTTGGTCACGTCCGCTACGGTCAGCGTGAGCTGGAGCTTGGCCTGGGTCAGCCGCACCGGGTTCTCGGCATGCCCGTCCCAGAAGAACACTCGCAGCTCGCCGGTTTCCAGGTCGGGCACAACCTCCATCTGCACGTAGTGGTCACCCAACTCCACGAGCATCCCGCCAGCCTGGACATGGGGTGCAGCGTGGCTGTGCCCCCCTCCTTCGTCGGCGTGTTTGGGGCCATCGGCTCCTTGATCGGTGCTGCACGCAGGCAGGGTCAGGGCCGCGCAGGCGATGAGAAATAGAGGGTGGATACGCATTGGGATGAGGGTCGTCAGGCGCGTGCAAGCACGCTAGCCACGTCTGTTGAATAGGCCTTGAAGGCGGGGAGCATACCAGCCAGAACTCCCACGGCGACCATGGCCACGGGCGTCCAGTAGAGGGACTCGTGTACGGCACCCAGATCGAGCACCACACCCGTTCGCTCCAGCACGATGGCACGCGCAACGCCGAGGATCGCATAATACACCAGATACCCGCCGAGGGCGCCGAGTCCCGCGATGGAACCCGCCTCGAGCACGATCACGCCGAAGACGGTTCCCTTACGCGCGCCCAGGGAGCGCAGAATCGCGAACTCGCGTCGGCGCTCGTTCATGGCGTTGTACAGGCTCGCCAGGAGAGACCCCGCCGCCACCGCCACCACCAGGTAGGCCACCAACTCCAGGATCCGATTCATCCAGCCCAGCTTGTTCATCAGGTCAAGCATGGTCTGGGCGATGGGCCAGGCGAGGGTGGCCGTCTTGCCCTGGCGGTTGATCTGGTTCTGCAGGAAGAAGCCAGCCTGCTTGCTCGAGAGCTTGAGCATCACCGCACTGACTTCCTTGTGCTTGTCGGGAATGCTCGCGCCCGCGGCGGCCTCGAACTCCTGACCCTCTTCCCCGCGCAGCACGTGCCCGCCCATGCGATAGATGCCCTCGATGGGAATCCAAATGACGCGGTCGGAGGGCGTATTGGTGGGCTCCAAGACACCGATCACACGGTAGACCTCTGAGTGCTTGCTGCTGGGGTCGTAGCGGATTCCGTGGTAGGGATTGAACTCGCTTCCGACTTGTAGCCCCAGATCACGGGCAGCGGTGGCTCCGATCACAGCCTCGCGCAGGGTCGGATCGAAGATCAGGCCCTCGCCGGTCACGGTGTAGCGCTTGCCTTCCTGATACTCGAAATCGGTGAACAACTCGGTGGTCGTCCCGACGATGCGGTAACCCTTGTAGTTGTCGCCCACCGCATAGGGCACGGCCAAGGCCACGCGCGGGTCGGCCTTGATCTCCTGGTACATGGACCAGGGGATGTTCCCGGGGGAGGTCTCCAGGTGATAGACCGTGTTCAGGACCAACTGCAGAGAGCTGCCGCGAGCACCGAGGACCGCGTCGAAGCCCACTTTGCCACCGGAGAAGGCGCGCGTGCTCTGGGTGGAAATGCTGAACACCGCCATCACCAGGCCGCTGGCGAGAGCAGCGGAGAGGGCCGTCACCACGGTGGAGAGAACGTGCCGGCGCATGGAGTGACGCACGATCATGAAGAGCGAACCCGGCCCGGTCATGATTGCTCCTCCGCCGTGGACAGCGCCCGGTTCAGTTCAGAGAACTCAAGCACCCCATCGAACGATCCCAGGATCATGGGGTCATGGCTCACCAGAAGCAGCGCCGCTCCCTGCTCGTCGCAGAGCTCGCGGATCATTCCAAGGGCCTCCCGGGCGTGGGTCGGATCCAGATTGCCCGTGGGCTCGTCCGCCAGCACCAGGCGTGGCCTGTTGGCCAGAGCACGCGCCAGCGCGACGCGCTGCTGCTGGCCCACACTCAACTGGCTCGGGCGGTGCCTGTGTTTGTCGCCCAACCCCAGGCGGTCGAGAAGCTCAAGGGCCCGCGCACGGTCGGGGCCCGGGCCGAAGAGCATCCCCAACAGGACGTTCTCCAGGGCGGTGTAGCCCTCAAGCAAGTTGAACGTCTGGAAGACGTAGCCCATCTCGCGAGCCCGCAGCGCATCGCGCTCGCCCTCCCCGAGCCGGGAGAGGTCCTGACCATCGAAGACGACGCTGCCCCCATCCCCTCGCAGGATGCCGGCGATGATGTTCAGGAAGGTCGTCTTGCCGCAGCCGCTGGTTCCGGCCAGGGCCGTCTGCTGGCGCTCCTCAAGAGTGAAGCTGGGGATATCCAGGATCCGCTGGGACCGCCCATCGGGGTCCACATAGCTCTTGGTCAGATCGGTGAGTTCGAGGAGGGCCATGGTGCGGTGGTGGGCTCGCGCAACAAGATAACCTCTGGGAGGCGAGGCCGGATCGCGAGGAGGCAGGACATCACGCAGATGCCGGATGCCATGCCTGACGCTTACATTCCCCCCCCGGGGGTGCTCAGGGCATGCTCGGTCAGCTCGGCCACCAGATACTCGTAGGCCTCTTCCACCGAGTCGGTTGTGAAGAACAGGTCGGTGTCTTCGGGACTGATGGTCCCGTAGCGCGCCATGGGTTCAAAGTGCAGAACCTCCTCCCAGAAGCTCTTTCCGAAAAGGACGATCGGGACCTTCTTCTTGATCTTCTTGGTCTGGATGAGGGTCAGCACCTCCATGAACTCATCGAGCGTCCCAAACCCTCCGGGGAACACGATCATGGCCTTGGCCAGATAGGAGAACCAGAACTTGCGCATGAAGAAGTAATGGAACTCAAACGACAGTCGCCGGGTGATGTAGGGGTTGTCGTTCTGTTCGAAGGGCAAGGAGATGTTGAGCCCAATGTTCTCGCCCTTGGCTTCGGATGCGCCTCGATTGGCTGCTTCCATGATCCCCGGTCCCCCGCCCGAACAGATCACAAAGCGGCGGCCCGATTCCTCAAGCCCCTTGGACCAGGTCGTCAAGCGGGATGACAGCTCCCGCGCCGCCTCGTAGTACTGGGACATCTCCAGGTCCCTCTGGGCAAGTTTCAAATCTCCATCACCATCTTCGGCCGCTCGCACACGGGCCTGTGCTTCCTCCCGTGATGGAATTCGGGCAGAGCCGAACACGACGATCGTGTCCTGGACGTTCAGTTCCTCGAAGCGGGTTTCTGGCTCAAGATACTCGGCCAGGATTCGCAGGAGACGCGCATCGGGGCTGCCCAGGAACTCCTCGTTCCGATAGGCCTTGATGGCGGAGTAGCGGCTGTTGGACATGGTGCTATTGGGCCTCGCAGAGCGGATGGACGCCAGAGGGGCGTGTGGCTTTCCTGGTAACTTGTGAGTCCGGAACCGAAGGGGGTAACCGTGGAGTGTCTGGAGACGTCTCCCCGGGTGGGTGGGGGTTGTGGATGGGGAGCCACCCGGCGCCCGGCGAGGATCCGGGCCAGCCTCCTATGCGCCTCCCGGCCCCTCATCTTCCAACCGCTCCCGGCGCTCGCGCAACTTGCGCTGGGCCGCATCAAAGAGATCGTCGAGGTCTCCCTCACGGCTCTTCTCCTTGCCCAGGGCGTCCTCGAACTCGTCACGACTGCGCTCTCCACGCTTGGACACCTTGTCCTGCGCGGAATCCCAGCGCCCCTCATCCAAGACCACCTTGCCTGTTTCATCGACCTGACTGGGCTTGGCGTGGCGCATGACCTTCTGGGTCAACACATCCACCACCATCACTGTGTCGCAACAGGGGCAGGCCACTTCAATCTGCTTCATGTTCACTCCTCTCGTGTCGACCGACCATAGAGAACGCACGATCTGAAAAATCCCTGTAAGGCGCCCAGAAGCGAACTCCTAGGGCTGGGCCCTTGGAGACCCACTTCTGTCCAGGCTCATCCACTTTGTTGATTCCCTGGAAAAAATCATGGCCTGAACGGGGGGGAAGCACGTCCTAGGATAACCCTCGATCATGAATCACGGAGAGACAATTACCAGGGTCAACCAGATCCACACCAGTGCCAACTCAGCACGCCGCCGCGACCGCGTGCTGGGAACCGTGCTGTGGCTGGGTTTTCTCGCTCTCCTGTTCCTACGCTAGCCCTTGTGCATGGGCCCGTGCCCGGGCGCCCTATAAATGAGTGGTACCCAGAGCCGTTGGCTCTCAGCGGGAGCGCACCTCTTGCAAGCGCTTGGAGTAGCGCTCGTACAGGCGCGACTGCTTGTCGTCTCCCAGGTCCACCTCACGGCCCGCGATGAACAGGTACTGCGGGGCTGAGTCTATCTCCAGCAGGTGTCCCGAGGTCACGACCACGTCTGCCACCTTGCCGGCCTTCAAGCTCCCCACGCGGTCGTCGATCCCCAGGAACTGTGCGGGATACCAGGTCACAGAGCGCACGGCTTCTTCCAAGGGCAAACCAAAGGCCGCAGCCTTGGCAGCCTGGAAGGGCAGGTTGCGTTCGTTCTCGGTGTCATTGGTCGTGATGGCGAAGCGCACGCCTGCGCGCTGCAAGACCGCGGCGTTGGCAAACGCCGAATCGTATGGGTCATAGCGACTAGAGGGCAATGCCCACACGGATCCGATCACCACGGGCAGGCCCGTCTGCGCCAGGGTATCGGCCACCTTCCACGCTTCGCGGCCTCCATAGATCAGCGCATCCAGTTCACGCGTCGCGGCAAACTCGGCCGCCGAGAGGATCGTCTGGGCGTTGCTCGCATGGAGAGCCACAGGCTTCTCGCCGCGCGCAAAGGGCACGAGAGCATCCAGCCTGGGATCAAAGACGGGTGCAGGCTGGCCCGCACCCATTGCCTCATCCCGCCGACGCCCGTAGTCCAGCGACTCCTCGAAGAGCTCGTGCAGGGCCTTCACCGCCTCGCTGTCTGCCGCGCGCGACTCCCCCTCCCCATCGACGGGGGCCGGAGCCAACGCACCCGAGGTGAAGCAGTCGTACTCACCGTGCGAGTGACCGCAGATGTTGTCATGGATGTGCTCATTGCCCACTTCCACTCCATAATTGTCGCGCTCAATGTTGGCGATGCGGGGGAAGTTCACATGCAGCATGTCGCGATCCACCTTGAGCATCTCCTCCCAGGTGTACCCATCGAGCTGGAGCACGGCCGACTGACCGCGTACCGGCCCGCCTCCCCGCGGGGTCGTCTGCACACGGGTGATGCCGTTGTGACGGGTCACCCCGATGTGAGCGGACTCCGCATGGATGGACGCCGTCACTCGCAGATCAGGTTGATTGCCCCCGATTTCCGAGGTGTCATCGGTAGCTCTTACCGCCCCGATCTCGTGCAGGCCCACCGCGCTGTTTAGAGAGATCATTCCAGGCCAGACGTGCATGCCGCTGACGTCAATGACGCGCGCCCCCTCAATCTGGTCCCAGGCGCTCTCGACGGCCACGATGCGGTCTCCCTGCATCACCAGACTCCCGCCCTCCACAACGCCCCCGGTGATGGTGTGGATGGTGCCTCCGGCCAGTACCGTCAAGGGCCCTGAGAGCGTGCTGGAGACTGCGTAGGAGCCCTCCTCGATGGGGGTGACCGTGCCCGGATTCTCATCCAGGCCAAAGGCGTCCCGACGCTGGAACTGCAGCTCGCCCTCCACCATCGTCCACTCCACCCGGGAGAGGCCGGAGAGGGGATCGCCGTTCAGAAGAACCAGGTCGGCATCCTTGCCCACCTCGATCGAACCGATGCGATCGCCCAGCCCCAACTGCAAGGCTCCATTCAAGGTGACCAGCTTGAGCGCCTCAACCCGGTCCATGCCGGCGTAGTGCACCGACTTCGCGGCCTCTTCATAGAGGCGCCGCATCATCTCATCGGAGTCCGAGTTGATAGACGTCAGCACACCTGCCTTTGCCATCAGGTGCGGAGCCTGGGGAATCGCGTCGTAGGCCTCGACCTTGTAGCCCCACCAATCGGCAAATGCAGAGCCGGGAACGTTGGCCTCCGCCATCTCGTGGGCCACCTTGTAGCCCTCCAAGACGTGCTGCAGAGTGCCGATACGGAAGCCGAACTGCTGGGCCGTGCGGATCAGCATCAGGATCTCGTCCGCCCGATAGCAATGGGAGTGGACGATGACGTCCTGGGCCAGGATCCCGGCCAGCACTTCGAGGCGTATGTCCCGACGCACTGGCACCGGGTCGGCACCCGCCGCTTGAGCCGCGTTGTATGCCTTTATCTCTGTGTCGTACTCGCGCGCCCGCTCGAATGCACGCTGGTAGAGAGCCTCGATTCCCATGCGCGTCGCCGGAAAGCGCGAGCTGCCACGGCTCCCATTGGAGCGCTTGGGGTTTTCGCCCAGGGCAAACTTGATGCCCTGCTCAGCGTCTTCGATGAGGAGCTCATCCGCCGTCACACCCCAACGAAGCTTCAACACCGCATCCCTTCCGCCAATGGCGTTGGCAGAGCCGTGAAGCAGTCGAATCGTTGTCACGCCGCCCGCGAGGGCGCGGTAGATGGCGATGTCGTCCGCGTCGACAACATCGCGCATGGTCACCTCGGCGGTGATGGAGACGGAGCCCTCGTTGACGCCGCGCTCAATGGCGGAGTGTGAGTGCGTGTCCACCACCCCTGGGGCCAAGTGCATGCCGTCCAGGTCCAGGGCCTGCGAGTTGGCGGGGGACTCGAAGGGCTCGCCCTCGCTGAAGACCCCCTGGATCTTGCCGTCGGCCACGACAACCGTGCCTCGGAAGGCTGGGCGCACCGCCGAGTGGATCATGACGTTACGCAGCACCACCGAGGTCCCGACTTCCAGGGTCGGCACACGCTCGGCATCGGTTTCAAAGGCATGGTCTTGTGCCGCAGCAACAGGCATCACGCCGGCAATGATCACGGGCAGGACCAGCGAGAAGAGGGTCTGTCGTTTGAAGAGAATCACTGGACACCTCCTTTTCCGGCCTTGGGCGTTCGCTCGGCCTTCACATCCAACTCCATCTCGTGTCCAGCCACGCTCAACTGACCCTTGCCCTCCAAGGAGTCGCCCTTGAGTTTGCATTCCACTTCGATCTCGGCCTGCATCTCGCCCATGTCCATCGTGAAGCTCAACTCAACATCGCGCCCTGAGACGCTTCCGCCAATCTCCGCGTGATGAAGTTCATCCCCGAACTGACCGGGCACCTCGGCCGTTCCCTTGATCGCACCCTCCTCATCCATGGTCAGGGTCATCGTTCCCCCGTCTGAATTGTCGTCGCTCATGCTGATAGTCCACGTTCCTGTCAGGTCCACACCTTCCGCAGGCCCCTCGCCGCCCTTCTTCTTGATCTCGAACTCCTCGGGGAATCCTTCAACGAAGGACCACGTCACCTGGGCGTCCTCTTGGGTCGGGTCATCATTCCAAAGAGACAGGGTGGCTGAGTAGCCGACCTCCAACTGACCGAACTCCGCGTCCACCCCAAGCCACTTTGACGCTGCAGAGGTCAGGGCCGTCTGAACCAGGTCCTTGGAGTAACCGGCCTCGACCAGTGCGCGCAGGCTCTCCATCAGGTCGGAGGCCTTGCGCGAGCCAGAACCGAACAGCACGACCACGCCCGCCTCTTGCAGTCGCAGCGCGTTATCTCTCCGCTCCACCCACAGTCGACGCTTCTCACGTCGAACGCCCTCGGGCTCGTGGTAGTTGTAGTCGAGTTCAGGCTCCGCTTCCTCAGGCTCTTCGGGCTCAGGAGCGGCTTCAGTAGGTGCGTCGCCCTCGCCTTCGGGAGTCGCTTCATCGCCTCCTTTCTTGGACTTCTCCTCCTTGGCGTCTGGATCTTTGGGCTCCTTGCCCCAGTCGAGATCGAGCACCACGGGGATCTTCTTCGCGGCCAATTCAGGAGCCACCTTCCAGGCCTCCGCCCCCCCCGCGATAGCGATTTGGAAGCCAAACTCCTCGCTGAGACGTATCCAGCGGCGTACGTCACGTGCCGACCGCGCCTCACACAGCACAACCTCCCCACCGTCCAAGATCTGCGCTCCGACCTGGAGATTCCGGTCCCAGGCCGGTCGTGGACCTGGCTTGCCCGCCTCGCGCCGTGCACCAAGCTCGAAGTGGTGCTGGGTGTCATAGAAGAACTGACGCAACTGAGAATGGAATCCCATCAGTGTATTGGGATACCCCGAGCCGCTGGCTCGGAACGCTGCGTGTTGAAGGACTCCTCCCCTCACAATCACATCACGCCGAGCGGCATCCCGAAGAACGGCCAGCGCACTGTGCCCGGCCAGGATCTCGCCCGAGGGAGAGCTCAGGACGACGCCGAAGCCCTCCTTGCGATGGCTCTTTACCCCTTCCTCGTCCAACGCAAATGCACTCGCAACCTCGAACGCAGGCTGTATGCCCTTGCGGTTCGCCTGACGCATGTCGACAAGGACGTTGGCTCCGACTGAAGCAGGGCGGTCTTGCTCAGCCACAGGGGACGGTGTCTCGCAGCCGGTCTGAGTCCAGGCGTCCAGGAAAGCGGGTAGAGCCAGCAAGCCCTCGGCGTCGATCTCCACCATTCCCGAGGGGATCTCAGCATCCGCAGGCTGGATGGCCTCGATGCGACCATCCCGCAGGAGGATCGTGTGCAGGGGAGCATCGTCCTCAGTGCTGAGGCGTACCCCGCGCAGGGCATGGGGTGCAGGAGTTGCGGCGCGATTCTGAGCGACGGCGAACGGCGCCATCAGGGTGATGAGAATCGTCCCAAGCAGAAACCTGGAGATGGAGGATGAGCACTTGATCATGGCGGTACGGGCTAAAGGGAAAAGTGGCGCGACCATTGTGCGCGGAGAGGGGCAATCCGAAAGGGGCCAAGCCTGTCTGATTTCCGTACAGGGCGACCACGTGAGCTACAGACCCCGTATCCACTCCGGAGCAAAGTGAGCCTCCCCTGGGCGGGCGATGACTCCCTCCAGGTAGCCCACGAGTGCCTCCTGGTCCTTGGGCAGGTTGCCCTTCAAAGCCAGGTAGTTGCTGGCGTGGTTGGAGCGGAAGACAGAGCCCTTGACCCGCAAGCGGTCGAGGAACTCCCTGAGTTCGCAGGCCAACTCAACCGGACTCAACTCATCCACGCCTCCGGCTTGCTGCTTGTCCCACAGAGGCGTGCCCTCCACCGGGGTCATGACCAAGGTGCTGATGAAGCGTGGTCCGATAGCATTGACCACGTCCGCCGAATGACGTGCGTGGCGCAATGAGGCCTCGCGCCCACCCGCGCCGAGCAGGATCATGGTGGACAGCTTCACGCCTGCCTCGTGCGCCTTGTTCGCCACGCGGACCATCTCGGCTGCATCCACCCCCTTCTCCAGATCCGACAGGACCTGATCGTCTCCCGACTCGATGCCCAGGTAGTAGAGCGTCAGACCCTTGGCTGCCAGGCGCCGCATCTCCTCGACCGTGCGCACGGCCAGCGATTGGGGCGAGGCATACACGCTCACGCGCCTCAACTCCGGAAAGGCCGCATTCAACTCATCGAGCAGACTCTCAAGGAAGCGGGCCTTGGCCACCAGCGCATCGCCATCGGCAAGGAACACCTTGCGGACGGTACCCAGGTTCTTCTTGGCCCATGCGATCTCGCTCTTCAGGTCCTCCAGCCGACGCACGCGGAAACTCTTCTCCCGGTACATGGCGCAGAAGGTGCAGAGGTTGTAGCTGCACCCCAGGGTCGCCTGGAGAATCAGAGACTGGGCCTCGCTGGGGGGCCGATAGAGAGTGCCTTCGTGGTGGATCACGGCCTGATTCTAGCGCTTGCCGCCGGGCCCACAGTCGCCATGACAGCAACTCTCCCGTTGGGGGTAGAGTTCACACTCCGGCACGCTAGACTCATGGCCTTCAGATTCCCTCCATCTCCACAGATCCCCGCGAACCGCCCGCCATGGTTACCTCAGAAGACGTCTACGCAGAACTCCGCCTGGTCTTTGACCCCGAAATCCCGGTCAACATCGTCGACCTCGGCCTCATCTACGAGGTGGGTGTGGAAGAGAGTGTGGTTCAGATCACCATGACTCTGACCTCCCAGTCGTGCCCCAGCGCCCAGGAGATCCCGGCCATGATGAGTCGCCGGGTGGACAAGCTTGAGGGCGTGACGGAGACCAAGATCGACGTGGTCTTCCAACCCCAATGGACTCCGCAACTCATCACGCCCGAGGGGCGCCAGATCCTGGGGATGGAAGACGAAGGCGGCGAGTAGCCGACCAGCCTCTGCAGGATCCCCTACTGAATAATGTCCATGCTGCCCGCCGGGCCGGGAGGCGGCGCGTCGGGGTTCTTCTTGAGCTCTTCCTTCCAGGAGATCATGCGCGCCTTGGAACCCTCGAGCTCAGCGTCTTCGATGTAGCCCATGGAAGCTAGGGCGTCACCCTCTTCACGGGCGATCACACTCTTGCGCTGGTAGAACATGGACAGGCTCGTATGGGCGAAAGCATCCTCCGGGTCGAGCTCGCAGATGCGCTTGCCAATGGCGATGGCCTCATCAATCTCGCCGCCGTGCATCAGGGCCATGGAGAGGCCATGCATGGCCTCGGTCCACTCAGGTGCCTCCTCAAGTGCCTTGCGCTGAGCCTCCGCTGCGGCGGGGTAGTTGTCCTCGCCGTAGTGCTTGAGGCCCTCGAGGTAGTGCTCTTGCGCTTGGTCGGATACTTCGGTCATGTCAAATGCTAGGGGGCCGTCGCGGACCAGTCTACATCACCGGCTCGACACCCAATGCGTCGAAGCCCTTCTCGGTGAAATGGGTTTGAAACATGTCCAGCAGCTTGGCGGCCGCGATGTCGTAGGCGTCCTTGTCTTCCCACGAGTTACGCGGGTTCAGGATGGATGAATCCACGCCCGGGCAGGAGCGGGGCATCTTCAGGTTGAAGACCGGGTGAATGTCGTACTCCGCTCCCTCCTGGTGAAGCTCGCCAGCCAAGGCTGCATTCAGCAGGGCGCGAGTATCCTGGATGGAGATCCTCTTCCCGATGCCGTAGGGGCCGCCCCCCCAACCGGTGTTGAGCAGGATGCAGCGCGCATCATGCTTGGCCATCTTCTCCGCCAGACCCTTGGCGTACACGCTGGGATGGTGAGCCATGAAGGGTGCTCCGAAACACGAGCTGAAGGCCGCCTTGGGCTCGGTGATGCCAACCTCGGTGCCCGCCAGCTTGGCCGTGAAACCCATCACGAAGTGGTACATGACCTCCTTCTCATCCAATACCGACACGGGCGGCAGAACACCAAATGCATCCGCCGTAAGCAGCACGATGGTCTCGGGATGCGGCCCACGTGCCCCCTCAGCCACGTTCGGGTTGCAGCTCAGCGGATAGCTGAAGCGGGTGTTCTCCGTACGCGATCTATCGAAGAGGTCGAACTCCTGGGGATCTGTGTCCTCCAGTGCCTTGCCGGGCAGAGCCGGGACGTTCTCCACCAGGGTGCCGGGCATGGAGAGGGCCGCCGCGATGATGGGCTCGGCCTCCTTGTCCAGGTCGATCAGCTTGGCGTAGCAACCATCCTCCAGATTGGAGATGCCGCTCTCGGTCCAGGCCGTCTCATCGTCGCCGACCAACAACCGATCGGGGTCCGCACTGAGGGTGGTCTTGCCGGTACCGGAGAGGCCAAAGAGGATGGCGCCGTCCCCGCGCTGGCCCACGTTGGCCGAGCAGTGCATGGACATGTGCCCCTGCTCGGGCAGCATGTAGTTCATGACAGTGAACATGGTCTTCTTGTTGACCCCACAGTAGTCCGCACGGCCCAAGACCAGACAGATCTGGGTCTTGAAGTCCATGATCACGACGCGCTCCGCGCGCGTTCCATCGCGATCGGGATCGGTTGTGAAGGAGGGCACGTTCAGAAGAGTCCAACGCTTGCCTGCCTCATCAGACACACCTTCGATTCCCTTGGGGAACATGTTGTGGACGAAGAGGGCATGGCTCGCGAACTCACCGACGAAACGGTAGGGCACGGCGTACTCGGGATCCGAGCCCGCATAGACATCCTTGACGTACAGGCTCGCCGAGC
>PBIX01000061.1 GCA_002720975.1 Planctomycetota bacterium
ATGGAGCGGCTGATGGGACTCGAACCCACGACATTCAGCTTGGGAAGCTGACGCTCTACCAACTGAGCTACAGCCGCATCCAGGGCGAGAGAGGGTACGGAGGGGGGTTTGGGGCTGTCAACCTGCGTAGAACAGGAGAGTAACCAGTGGCCTGGGCCCAGCTAGAGACGGGCACCCCCAGGGCCCCTTGGCGTGGAATGGGTACCCTTGTCGGTGGAATGAGTCGCTACGCCCGACCCCTTCAAACACCTAGGACTGCCGTACATGTTGATTTCTGCTGCCCTGCTCGCTTTCACCGCCGGTATTTCACTGCCGCCCGCTTCCCAGGAGGCGCGGGCGGATCGTAACGCTCCCACTGCCGATTACAGCCTGATCGTTCATAATCTGGCCGGCCTGGGGTTCGAACCGGACCAGACCCTGCCCCGTGTCTTTCTGCCCTCCCTGCGCTTCAGGAGCGAAGGAGAAGAGGAGAGGGAGTTCAGCGAGGACAGCGTTACCGGTCCATCGCACTTCGTCGGCCTGCTTGAGAACCTGCTCGGGGACGGCCTGAGCGGCGAGGGTTGCCGAGCTGAGTACACCCAGGACGGGCGCCTGCTCGTTGTCGGCCCCGCCAGCCTGCAGGAGGACGTTGCCAATCTGCTTGCGTTCTTCCGTAAGGTGAATACGGCCTCGGTGGAGTTGACCTTGGACTTCGTCGCCCTACCGGGAAGTGTGGATGTGCCGAGCATGATCGATGTAGGCAAGCTGCCGGCACTTCTGGAATCGGCCACCAGCCACTCACAACACGTGGTGCACGTGCCCACGGGGAGGTCGGCAACGGTCTCCGCCGGGAAGCGGCGCTACCTGGTGCTCGACTTTGACATGGAGATCGCCCAGGGGTCCCTGATCATGGACCCCGTCATTGGCGATTTCTTCGAGGGGCTCGAGGCTACAGTCCGTGCAGCCCCCTGCACGGGTGGGCTGCTCGTGGCACTCATGGCCCGGCGAGGGGCGAGAATGGGGGACACGCCCAATAAGCAGCTGGACATAGGCGCCATGCTTGGAAATGAGAATGGCGTGCACCTCGAGAATCTCCCGATCAGCGTGCAATCACCCGCAACAGCCAATCGCTCTTGTGGGCTCAGCGCGGTCCTTCCAACGGGCAAGGCCCTGGTTGTCACGACACGCGGCAGTGAGTCAGGCGGCACGGAGCTGATGATCCTGCATCAGACCGGGGGGGCTCTGTCCGCTTGGTCCGAGTTTGACCTTGGAGATGGCGCGAGCCTTGTTTTCGCGGATCCTGCCAGTGTCATGGCCCCGCGTCTCTTGGTCAGTAGTACCGGACTCCTGTCCGGCGGCTCTTCCGCTACTCCCGTTATTGATGCCGAACCGCGCTTGATTGTGGGATTCGAGCATCTGGGAACGGACCTGGTAATGGAGGCTCTGGCTCGGCAAGGCCGCATGGGCCGTGTGGATGAGGTGGGGCCCTGGCTCGTGACGTGGCCGGATGCCGGGCGCCGAAGAGGAGGCAACACGGCCGGATGGTCAGCCGCTCAGCGAGAGGTTCTTGATTCTCTGCGGGCAAGTGTGCGCCAGTACGAGGTGGAGCTGCGCCTGAACACGCCCCAAGGTGGAGCGGGTCCCGTGGTTCGGCTGCCCTTGCGCGATGGGACATCGGCTTCGGTGGTCTTGGGCCTGGAGCGTCTGATGGTGCGCGACTACGACGTTGAAGTGGCGCAGCTTGCGGCGGGCTCCGACCCCATCGTGGCGGCGTCGTTTGAGGGCCTTGCCCTCTGGCTTCAGGCCTCGGGCTCCCCGTCCGGGCAACTTCATCTGAAGGTACGAGGCGCCGTAAGCTATGCTGGGGATGGCGAGGCCGCCGTCGTGCAGAGCCCATTCGTCTCCTACCTCGACCAATCTGACGAGAGAACCCTGACCCTGCAAGAGAGCCGGGCCTTGGTATCCAAGGATGGTTACTGGGAGACTCTGCTCGGTGACGCTACCGGCGGGGTCTCCATACAGGTGCGCGTGCGCACTCTGTAGCCTCTGTAGAAACCCTGACCCCAATATCCCATGCCTGCCCGCGCCTGTTTGACACTGCTCCTGCTTCTGTGTTTTGGCTCACAAGCTCCAGCCCAGGATTGGGTGAACTGGCGTGGTCCGCAGCATGACGGTTCCAGTACGGTCGAAGGCCTTCCCAAGGCCTTCGACCAGGAAGCGAACGTGCTCTGGAAGACGGTGCTCCCCGGTTCCGGGGCCAGCACACCTATCGTCGTAGGGGAGCGGGTCTTCCTCACTTCCGTGGATACGGACGCCAATCAGCTGATCGTACTCTGCCTGGATCGAGACAGTGGCGACGTGCTCTGGCAGCACTCTGCGGGCAGCGGTTACCAGGCCTTCGGTGTGGGTGAGCCCACCAAGCTGAACTACCGTAGCAACTACGCCTCTCCCTCCGCCGTTTGCGATGGCGAGCTCGTGACCTTCTTCTTTGGAAATGGGGACCTGGTGGCCTACGACATGGAGGGCGAGAAGCGGTGGCGCCGCAATCTCCAGGAGGACCTGGGTGAGTTTCAGTTCCAGTGGACCTTCTCCGCGACGCCCACTCTCTGGGAGGGTCGCCTGGTTCTGCCGATCCTTCAGCGCGACGTGCCCGTGAATGACCACGGGAAAGAGGGCGTGGAGTCATTTCTCCTGGGCCTGGAGCCCGCCACTGGAAAGACTCTCTTTCGCGCCGTGCGCCCCTCCGACGCGCGCGTCGAGTCGCGGGAGTCCTACGCCACGGCCATACCCTACGTGACCCGAGAAGGGCGCAAGGAGCTGATCGTGGTGGGGGGAGACATCATAAGCGGCCACGATCCGCTCACTGGTGAGGAGTTCTGGCGCTGGGGCACCTGGAACCCGGGGCACCGCGAGCAGTGGTGGCGCGTCGTACCTTCGGCGGTAGTGGGCGGCGGAGTGGCCTTGGCCTGCGCGCCCAAGGGGGCGCCGGTGTTTGCCGTCCAGCTTGGGGGGGAGGGCACCCTCGACGAGGAGAGCCTTGCCTGGCAGAGCGAGGGGCGTCGTAGTCCGGTCACCAGCGACGTGCCGACGCCGCTCTACTACCGCGACCACTTCTACGTTCTGAGTGATCTGCGCTCCATGCTGTCGAAGATCCATCCGGCGTCGGGCGAGGTGGTCTGGAGCATTCCCATGCCGCGTGAAGCCAAGTGGCGCGCCTCACCAACCGGGGCGGATGGTCGCGTGTGGTGCATGGATCACGGCGCGCGCGTTGTGGCGATCGATGCCGAGTCAGGCGAGGTCGTGACCGTTGCCCAGATGGGGGGCGACGAGAACCAGAAAGCCCGCAGCTCAGTCGTGCCCGCTCACGGCAGCCTGTTCATCCGAACAGATACGACCCTGTTCCGTGTCGGCGTATCTGAATCCGGTGCGGATTCAGACAAGGACTAGGTGCACCGCAGCTAGACGGAACTCTGGACCTTCTTGCGCTCGCGTTTACGCTCGAGTTCGTTCAGGGTGCGCTTGCGCAGACGCAAGTTGCTGGGCGTGACCTCAAGCAGTTCATCATCCTCGATGTACTCGAGGCTCTCCTCCAAGCTCATGATGCGTGGCGGTGCAATCTTGGCGTTGTCGTCTCGACCTGAAGCACGCATGTTGGTCAGCTTCTTGGTGCGGCACACGTTGAGGGCCAGATCTTCGGCGCGGTTGTTCTCACCCACGATCATGCCCTCGTAAACGGGGGTGCCGGGCGCCACGAAGAAGATGCCGCGATCCTGCAGCCCGTCGATGGCATAGGGGATGACGTCTCCACTGCGGTCGCCGACCAGCACACCATTGGTGCGGCGTGGAATGGGGCCGCCATCGGGCTCCCAGCGATCGAACACGTGGGCCAGGATGGCCTCCCCCTTGCTCAAGGTCAGCAGAGCCGTGCGCGCGCCGATCAGTCCGCGAGAGGGAATCAGAAACTCGATCTTGGACAAGCTCCCCAGGGCGTCCATATGGGTCATCTCGCCGCGTCGGCGGCCGAGGTATTCGATCACCTTGCCAGCATTGTCAGCCGGGACCTCCACCGTAGCCCGTTCCATGGGCTCGCATGCCGTGCCGTCCACTTGTTTGATGATCACGTGCGGCTTGCCAACGCTGAACTCAAACCCCTCGCGGCGCATGTTCTCGATGAGCACGGAGAGGTGCATGACCCCACGTCCCTTGACCTCGAAGGCTTCCGCGCTCGACGTCGCCACGAGCACTAGGGCCACGTCCCGAGCGGCAGCCTTCTCCAGTCGCGTCCAGATCTGGCGACTGGTGACGTAGCGCCCTTCCTTTCCGGCGAACGGAGAGTTGTTCACGTAGAACACCATCGACAGCGTGGGCTCGTCCATGGGAATGGCGGGCAGGGGTTCGATGCACTCGGCGGGGCACAACGTGTCGCCCACGCCGATGTTCTCGATCCCCGTCACCATGGCGATGTCACCCGCCTGCACTTCTTCGACGGGCACGCGCTTGAGGCCTTCGCAACGGAAGAGGTTCTTGACCGGAAGCACGGGGGCGTCATCCCGGTCGGGATGGCAGAGGGCGTAGCGCCCTTCGCGTTGTAGCACCCCACGCGCGACGCGTCCCACCGCGATACGACCCAAGAAATCATCGTGATCAAGGGTCGAGGCCTGAAACTGAACTGGGCCAGTCGAGTCCATCTGGGGCGCAGGCACCGACTCAAGGATCAGATCGAAGAGGGACTGGAGGTTGTCGCTCGTCGTCTCCAAATCCCGGGTGACCCAGCCATCCCGCCCAGAACCGTAGATGACGGGAAAATCCAACTGGTGGTCGTTAGCTCCCAAGTCCACAAACAGATCAAAGACCTCTTCGAGCACCTCACCGGCGCGCGCATCGGGACGGTCGACTTTGTTGATCATCACCAGGGCGGGTAGCCCGTGCTCGAAGGCCTTGGAGAGCACGAAGCGCGTCTGGGGCATGGGTCCTTCGAAGGCGTCGACCAAAAGGAGCACGGCGTCGGCCATGGTCAGGGTGCGTTCCACCTGACCGCCAAAGTCGGCGTGGCCCGGGGTATCGACGATGTTGATCCGTGTTCCTGCGTACTCGATGGCCGTGTTCTTGGCCAGAATCGTGATCCCGCGCTCCCTCTCTTGATCGTTGGAGTCCAAGGCTCGCTCTCGCACCTGCTGGTTCTCACGGAACGTCCCCACGAAGGCGAACATGCTGTCCACCAGGGTGGTCTTGCCATGGTCGACGTGTGCGACGATGGCAAGATTACGGAACTGCGTGGAGGGCATGGGAGGGGGCAAGTGGCGTTCGGGGTGGAGGGTCCCGGATTTCGAGGCAGAGAGTCTACGGGCGGAAGGGGCCCCGGTACTAGAGGCGGTGCCGTATCCTGGGGTCAGATTCTCATGAAGGGGCAGAGCGAAGCCCTTGGATTCCCATGCCCCGAAGCTGACACACATGAAAGGCCTCACCCCTAGAATTCGGCTCCTGGGCGCCTTGAGCTTCGGATTGTTCCTGTGGGGGTGCGCCGTGTCGCAGATCGCCAACCCAACGGAGTCCCGCACCTTTCACCCGGACTATTGGGATGGAGTGACTCGCACCCTGGCCAGGTCACCCCTGGGTAACGTGGCCGCCATCTCCGCCCACAACTGCTACACCGCGGAAATCAATCCTCCCGCCAGCCTCGCTGCCACCCTGCGGAAGATCCACGCCGCAATGGCTGCTGGCGCGGATCTGATTGAGCTCGACATCAAGAGCGAGGGCGGCGTTGTGTACGTGGACCATGACGACCAGGGGACCACCTGGGGCGCTCACTTGGAAGATGTGTTGGCCGATCCGGCCTTGCGAGCGGGGGATCAGATCCTCTTCATTGAGAGCAAGGAAACCCAGGCCGATCCCGCTTACGTCACCAAGGTTCTGACCCACCTGTCGGACAACGGCTATGGGCGCTTCGGAAGGCCCGTGGTGATTCGCTCCTTCAACAACATCCGCCAGAACCTGATATTGACGCGTGATGCCCTGCGCGATCCGGCCTTTCGCTCGATGCGCCCCTGGGTCAAGCTGAACGAGCTGTTCTCCAAGAATCAGGTGGCCAGCCTAGCCACCTCCCAGCAGATGATTGCTCAGTCTCGCCAGGATGGCTTTCAGGGCGTCGAGTTCCACTATCAGGACTCCAACCTGTTCGGAATGCTCACCTTCGCTCGCAGCCTGGGATTGGGCATCAACGTCTGGACGATCCCCGTCTCCATGGGGGAAGTGTTCCTGGCCGGCCTACGCGAGGAGGTCGATGCGCTGACCGTGGACTATCCCGTGGACAAGGCCCGACAGGTCGTGGAGGACAAGAACCTGCTGGTCTACCTGAACGCGTGGCCCCGCGATGGAAGTCAGAACACCGTTTTCTGGAGGGATGGGGCTGGAGCATTGCATGAGGCTCCAACCAGTCACCCCGGCACACCGGACTACAGTCTTTGGGGCACGGGAAGAAGCCTCTTTGGTGGCGTGTTGGACTTGGACGCCAGCAACAAGGAGATCGTCACCTTCTACGATGCCGACAATATTCCGAGGCAAGGCTACTTCATCACGGCCGTCGTGGAGTTCGACGACCTTGCGCTCGCGGACGGGGAGACCTCCGCCATTCTGAGCAAGGCTGACAGCGGAGGATTCGCCCTCGAGTTGCACAACCCGATCGGCTCGGGCGGCACGGTCCTGCGCTTTGGCGTCTACGTGGGGGGCTACGTCTACGGGACCGTGCCCGCGTCCCTGCTCAACACCACGGACTCCTTTCTCCTGACAGGTGCCTATGACGGTGACGGAGGCGTCTGGCTCTGGGTGAACCACTCCAGCGACAATCTGACCAAGGACCAGGCCTCCGGCGGGGTCGGCTGGAACAGCTCGCCCGTGCTGCTGGGGGCCGATCCCCAGGGTGTCGGGGGCAGTCGCTTTCACTTCTCTGGCAAGGTGCAGCAGGCGCAGGTCCAGGCCTGGGGATCCCACTAGCCCAGCGCGTCGCTAGACGACCCTCTCCTGAACCCGCTGGATGCGGTCGATGCGGTAGGTCTTGAGCAGCCCGCTCCTCTGGCATTCGGCTTCCAGGTAGCCGTGTCCCCCGCGCTCGAAGAGAAAGCGTGGGACAACGGGCAGGGTGGCTGGGGCACCCTTGCTTCCGTAGACCAGCTCAATTTCGTTCGCGTCCATGCGTGCCGCCTCCAGCTGGCGTACTCGGCGCGTTGGGGCGGGACTCTTCGGCCGATGTCCGTTGATCGTGACTGGTGCAAGGCCCAGGGCCAGGCATTCGTTGTAGCCATCGCCGTCCGTATCGAGTCGCTCAAGGCACTCCTCAAGGACCTTCCAACACCAGACCGCGTCAGCCAGCCCGCGCCGTTGTTGGCCCTCCTCCAGGTCCAGGTGCTTGCAGAGAGTCTCCAGGTCATGCCCTTCCACCTCGGGAAGATGGTGCTGGGCCAGGGCCCGAGTATCCAGGATGGGAGAGCCCGGTGGGGGGAGCTCCGCGCGAGCGTACTCGAAGGCCAGGGCCGTGGCAGCGTCTTCCGCATCATGGGTGGCCAGACGCTCCTCTCCGGCCCAAGCGCCAAAGGCCTCCAGGACTTCAGCCGCAAGAGGCGCCGCGCGAATGTGATCCTCGGTGATTCCGTGCCAGTCGCTGGCTTCGGGCTCGATGGGAACTGGAGGACAGATCAGGGAGTCAAAGGTGTCCTCGATCTCGCCTGAGATGACCTTGACGGCACCCAACTCCACCACGTGCGGTGCGCCCTGCCGGGCGACGGTCTGGACGCCCAGAGCAATCAGAGGTCGATCCATGGGTCCCGGGGGCCTAGGTCAACTCCTGAAACTCGGGCAGGCCACGCAGGACGTCCAGGTCCGAGTTCGCCCGTATCTCGCTTGCGATGTAGTAGCCGCGGTCTTGAGCCAGGTTCAGGGCCTCGATGGCAGCGGGTGGATCGCCCAGCAGGGCGTAGACGCAGGCCGAGTGGAAGGCCGTGGTCCCATCCCGGGGTGCCAGATCGCGGGCCGCATCGATGGCCTCGCGGGACGCATCGTCAGAGCCGCGCCGCGCCAGGAGCAGGGCCATGTGCGCCCGCGCGTCCATGTCGTCGGGTTCGTCGCGTAGGTGCTTGCGGGCCGCAGCGATGCCCTTGTCGGCGATCTCGAGGGCCTCCTCGTATTGGCCCAGACATTGCCGCACTCCGTAGAGGTGATCGTAGCTGCCGATGTGCGAGGGGCACAGGTCGATGGCCTTCTGCAACAGGGGTGCGGCACCCTCGAAGTTGCCCGCCCGTGACTTGATGGCTCCCAGGAGGCGGTGGCTGAGCCACTCCTTCTTGTCCATCTGGATGGCCAGGCGGTACATGCGCTCGGCTTCATCCAAACGACCCGAGAGGTGATAGGCGAAGCCTAGGACTGTGTGAGCAAGGGCGCACTTGGGATCCAAGGAGATGGCGCGCTTGGCTCGCTCTCTGGCCTCGTCCAGGAAGGTCGGATCTCCGTCCCAGGTCAGGAACTTGCGGACCATGGCCTCGGCCAGCCCGGCGTGTGCCAGAGCACAGTAGCGATCCAACTCCAGGGCCTTGCGGAACTTTGCGCTCGCGGCGAGGAGGTGCTTGGTGGTTCCCTTTCGAAGGACGGCCATGCCCCGAGTCGTGGCGGCCAGGGCGGCCCGGGTCTTCTCGTTCTCCAGTGCGTCGGCGCGCAAGGGCGCTTCGGTCAGTCGCTTGCGTAGCACGCGCATGGAATTGCGCACCAGGCTCTCCTGGAGGGCCCACTCGCTGTCCTTGCTGGACTTTACCGTGTCACGTACGACTCGAACGGTCGCATCGGGACCGCTTGCATCCGTGCCTTCACTGGGGAAGTGAACGGCGAGCTCCAGGCGCCCGTCTTGTCCCTGAACGTCCAGGTGAGTGTCCACGACGTAGTCCACATCGGCTCCGTTCGAATGTTCCTCTTGCTCTCCCAGGACTACCGTCAACTCCTTGTTGCGGGACAGGGCCGAGGCCAGGTCCTTGCGGATGCTACCCGCCATGATCGCGCAGGCCTCCGCATCGCTCTGGGCGCAGGTGGTTGGCGACAGCCGCAGCGTTCCTTGCAGGCGCGTGTGCGTCCGGCTGCGCGTACCAGCGAGGGTCTCGTTCACCCCGAGCAGGGCATTGTGCGCTTCACTTGCATCCGTGAACCGGTCGGCCGGATCTTTTGCGAGGCACTTGAGCAGGAAGGCCTCCAGAGGCTTGGGGAAGCCGTGTCGCACCTTGGTCGGTGGCTTGAGCTCGCCATCGAGAATGGCCATGCACACCTCGGGGAAGTTGTCCCCGGGGAAGGGTAGGGTGCCAGTGGTGATGTGGTAGAGCACCGCCCCCAGACTGAAGATATCTGACCGGAGATCGAGGTCCTCACCCCGGACCTGCTCGGGAGACATGTACAAGACCGTCCCAACCAGCACGCCTTGCTGGGTGATGTTGGTCTCGTCTCGTGCTCTCGCGATTCCAAAATCGAGCAGCTTGAGTTTGCCGTTGCGCTGCAGGAGTACATTGCCGGGCTTGAGGTCGCGGTGCAGGATGCCAGCTTGGTGTACCAACTCCAGGGCGCTTGTCACTTGCACAGCGATGCGCAGGCACTCCTCGAAACCCAGCGTGCGTCCCTTGATGACCTTGTCGAGAGTCTCGCCCTCCAGGAACTCCATGGCGATAAACGAGGTGCCCTTGTCCTCCCCATACTCGTAGATGGTCGCGATGTGCTCATGGGCCAGAGAGGAGGCATGCTTGGCTTCCCGCTTGAAGCGGCGCTCAGCTTGGGGATCGATCTCGGCGTGGGCGCGTAGGATCTTGAGCGCCACGGGCCGACCCAGGTTCATATCCTCCGCCCGGTAGACCTCGCTCAATGCTCCCTCGCCAATGCGATCGGTCTCGGGGTCGAATTGGAAGTGGGCGAATTGCATGGCCAAGGGTGGGGGAGAGGATGTGCGATGCCCGAGGGCGGCACAACCTGCCACCGATACTACCGGGTTGAGCGCCATCGGTTAACGGAGCGGGTCGAGTGCGACGTCCTCAACCCACTTCAGGTTGCAGGGGGGGGGAGCGATTCTCGTCCTGAGCCTGTACCGTTCCCCCATGGCAACCACACCCGAGCCCCGGCCCATCAGTGGGGGAGTCTGTTTCGAGGAGTGGGATTTTGCCGCCCTGGGCCCCGAGCACGCACGGAGCATCGAGAGTAATGACCGCCGGCTCATGACTCGCAGGCGGTTATTGGCCCTCGGTAAGGATTTCCTTGCCCGGGCCAAGGGGGAGGGGGTCCCCCTCGACGCGCGCTCATCCCTGCACCATCCCCACGCGTTCAACGGCAAGCAGGTCTCGCGTCTGTGGGTCTACCTGATGCGCCCCAAGGCGGAGAAGACAAGGCTACGGAAGGTGCTGGGCCGTGAGCTGGCCAAGGACCTGGACTCGGCTTATCGCAACGCGTACCTGTGCGTGGCCGTGGAGCACCAGCACCTTGAGGTGTCCCTTCGCATCCATGCGGACGCCTGGTATGACGGACAGAATCTCGTCAACCGCGTTGGCCGCGATGGGCTCGGTCCTTGGCTTGCCCTGCTCAATGAGCTGAGCGGTTTCCAACTGCGTCTGCATGACTGGCGTGGCGAGTGGCCCTGCGGAAATCTGACCGCTGATCAACTGACAGAGTTCCTGCGGCACTACACGCCCGGAGAGCACCAGCTTGTGGTGGATCGTCGTTGGCCTGTGCCGCCAGAGGGTGCGGCGCGAGAGGCGGCGCTGGGCGAGGAGGTACCGGGCATCCTCTTGGCGGAACTGGAGCGGCTCTTGCCGATGTATCGCTATGCCGCCTGGTCGCAGGAGAGTGATCACCTGTTCTCTTGAGTGCGGACGGTGGCACTGTGGAATCCACTCCCAGGCCAGGCTCAAGCGGTCGATCCATCCCGTCCTGCAACCTGTACTACCCGAATAAGAAGAATCTGTACGACGTGCTCACGTCTGAGGATTCCGCCGTGGGGTACGCCAAACTGCTGAGCACCTGGGATCCCGACTACACCCACCTCGCTTCGGTTGGTGTCAGCGTGCAGGGACACGTGGACGAGGTCCTCTCCAAGATCGCCCGTGCCGAGCATTTTGGCCCGCAGGGGCAAGTTGGTGACCCGTTTCTCACCCTGCACCGATCCCGACCTCAAGGAACCGGGGCTGGAGCACTACTTCGGGAAGGACGCCAAGCGCCGCCTCTGGGAACTGGAGGCCCTCGGCCCCCTGATCGACGTGTACTCCATGCGCTGAAGGGCTTCGAACTGTGCCGACACTGGTCCAATTAGGGGGCTCAGAGGTTGCTCTTGGGAGCCGTGTCTTCAAGAATTACCGCGTCGTTCGCCAGTCGGGTCCCAGCCGGGCCCCCGTCTCCAGTTCCTTCTCCCAGGTCCCAGAAGCAAGGGCAGATCATCATGCGCGTCGGTGTTCCCAAGGAAGTCGCTCCCGAGAGCCGGGTGGCGGCCGTGCCTGAGGTGCTCGCCAAGTTCAAGCGGGCGGGACTCGAGCTTCTCGTGGAGAGCGGCGCGGGTGAGGCCAGCGGCTTCAGTGATGAGGACTATCGCGAGAAGGGTGCCAGCGTCGGAACCCGCGAGGAGGCCCTCGCCTGTCCGATCGTTCTCGCCGTCGAGCCTCCGGCCACGGAATCTCTCTCGAAGGACTCCATTCTTATCTGCATGCCCGATCCCCTGGGTCAGGCACCGCGCATAGCGGAGCTCGCACGGCAGGGTGTGACCTGCTTCGCCATGGAGCTCATGCCGCGCATCTCCCGCGCGCAGTCCATGGACGTGCTGTCCTCCATGGCCAACGTGGCGGGCTACAAGGCCGTGCTGCTCGCCGCCGCGCAACTGCCCAAGCTGTTCCCGCTCATGATGACCGCCGCGGGCACCGTGCGTCCCGCCAAGGTCTTCATCCTGGGAGCCGGAGTGGCCGGGCTGCAGGCCATCGCCACCGCGCGCCGACTGGGCGCCATCGTCGAGGGCTACGACATCCGCTCCGACACCAAGGAGCAGGTGGAGAGCCTGGGTGCGCGCTTTGTGGAGTTCGATCTCGGCATCGGCGATATGCAGGACGAGGGCGGTTACGCCAAGGAACTCACCGACGAACAGAAAACACTGCAGGCCAAGCTCATGGCAGAGGCGATCCAGTCTTCGGACTGTGTGATCACCACGGCCCAGGTGCCCGGCCGCAAGGCGCCACTGCTGATCCCCGCAGAGGTGGTCGAGGGCATGAAGCCCGGCTCGGTCATCGTTGACATGGCTGCCGACAGCGGCGGCAACTGCGCCCTGTCCGAGCCCGGTCAGGAAGTCGTGGCCCACGGCGTAACCATCATCGGCACCAGCAACCTGCCCGGTACCGTGTCCCAGTCCTGCAGCACGCTCTACGCCAACAACCTGATCACCTTCCTCGCCGAGCTCGTCGACGACGAGGGCCAGCCCAACCTGGATATGGAAAACGAAGTCATCGCCGGCCCGCTGGCCTGCCACCAAGGCGAGGTCACCCACTCACGCATCCTGGAGATTCTCTCGTGATCGTCATCTGCCTGACCCAACTCACCACCTCGGCCCTGGTCGCCTCGATCACGGTGCTGGTGCTCGCCATCTTCCTGGGCTTTGAGCTGATCTCAAAGGTGCCGCCCACCCTGCACACGCCGCTGATGAGCGGTGCCAACGCGATCTCGGGCATCACCATCGTGGCTGCGCTGATGGCTTCCAACACGCAGCTGTCCGGAGGCAACAAGACCCTGGCCGGCATCCTGGCCTGCGTGGCCCTCGCCCTGGCGACGATCAACTGCGTCGGCGGCTTCATGGTCACCGGCCGCATGCTTGAGATGTTCAAGCGCAAGGAAGGCTGATCGTGGAGTGGTTCCAAGCACTGGGCTATCTGCTGTCGGCCGTTCTCTTCATCGTCGGCCTGAAGTACCTCGGGTCCCCGCGTACCGCCGTGCGCGGCAACCAGCTGGGCGCCCTCGGCATGCTGATTGCCGTTGTCGTGACCGTGGCCGCTGAATGGGGGGGTGAAGGCATCATCGGCTGGAGCCTGATTGGCATCGGCCTGGGATCGGGCGCGCTGATCGGATTCGTGATGGCGAAGAAGGTCGAGATGACGGGCATGCCCGAGATGGTCGCTCTCTTCAATGGCTTCGGCGGTGCGGCATCGGCTCTGGTGGCACTCTCCGAGCTGCTGGGCAGCACGCCCGATAGCCTGGGTGATCGCGGCGCCCTGGGTGCGACCGTGTTCCTGGGTGCCATCGGCGCCAGCTCCCTGATCGGTTGGGTCACCCTGACCGGCAGCGTGGGGGCCATGCTCAAGTTGAACGGCACCCTGCGCGGGACCTTCAGCTTCCCGGGCGTCAACCTGGTGAAGGGTGCCCTGCTTGCGGCGGGGCTGTACCTCTCCTACAGCCTGATCTGCGACCCCACGAACATGACCATGACCTACGGGTTGGTGGGTGCCTCCTGCTTGCTGGGAGTGCTCTTCGTCCTCCCGATCGGCGGTGCGGATATGCCCGTGGTGATCAGCTTCCTGAACTCCCTCTCAGGTCTGGCGGCCGCGGCGGCGGGTTTTGTCGTGGGCAACGACGCGCTCATCATCTCCGGCGCCCTGGTGGGGGCGGCGGGCCTGATCCTGACCGGCATCATGTGCAAGGCCATGAACCGGCCCTTCGTGGACGTCATGTTCAAGACCTACGGTGTGGCCGCAGGTGGCGATACAGGCGAGAAGCGCACGGTGCGTGGCTACGAGGCCGAGGAAGCGGCCCTGACCTTCGACGGCGTGCGCTCGGTCATCGTCATTCCCGGCTACGGCATGGCCGTCTCCCAGGCACAGCACGTGGTGCGCGAGCTGGGCGAGGAGTTGGAGAGCCGCGGGGTCGACGTCAAGTACGCCATCCACCCGGTGGCGGGCCGCATGCCCGGTCACATGAACGTGCTCCTGGCCGAGGCCAACGTGCCCTACGACCAGCTCTACGAACTGGACGCCATCAACTCCCAGTTCTCAGACTGTGATGTCTGCTTGGTGGTGGGGGCGAACGACACCGTCAACCCCGCCGCGCACACCGACCCCACCGGTCCCCTGGGCGGCATGCCGGTCCTGGACGCCGAGAAGGCCCGCACGGTCATCATCGTCAAGCGCTCCCTGTCACCGGGCTACGCGGGTGTGGACAACGACCTGTTCTATCGCCAGTCCACGATGATGCTCTTCGGCGACGGCAAGGCCAAGCTGGCCGAGCTGCTGGCCGAGGTCAAAGCTCTCTAGTCGCTCGCCGGCAAAGCCACACGGTTGGCTCAGACTCCACCCATGGAGGCCCAGGGTTCTTCCTCGGCCAGATCACGGGTCTCGTTGCCGTCGAAGACGGCGGGGGTCAGGATGGCCAGGAACACGAGGGGTTCGTCGAAGGGGTTGTAGGTGGCGTGCACTTCGCCCATGGGGATGTGGGCCGTGTCTCCGGCACCCATCTCGCTCTTCTCCTCGCCTACCCACTGGATGCCTCGGCCGGACACGTAGTAGAGGATCTCCTCCATGCGCGGGTGGCAGTGGAAGGCGTGGGATTGGCCGGGCTTCATGGTGACGCGCACCATGGCGAGCTCGCCGGGCCCCGTGAGGCCGTTGCGCACCAGCCACTCGTGCTTGGAGTCCCGCACCCACTCCACCTCGGCCGCGCCGGGGGGAACGAACCGCAGGCCTGTGTCCGCGTCCACGGCTAGGAGCTCTTTGGCAGGCGGATGGCCTTGAACTTGCGGATCTGCTCGGCGATGGCCACCTCGGTGGGGAAGCGCTCGGTGGAGCTGGCTCCGTAGAACCCATCGATACCCTCCACGTTGCTGATGATGTGCTCCGCGTCCGGCGGCATGGCGATGGGCCCACCGTGGCACAGGCAGATGACATCGTCGCGCACGCCCTTGGCGGCCTCGACGATCTCCTGCACCAGACCCACGCACTCATCGAGGGGGTTGACCGTCGCGGCACCGATCGTGCCGCCGCTGGTGCAGCCCATGTGCGCCACCACGATGTCCGCGCCGGCGTCGGCCATGCGGCGCGCCTCGTCGGGATTGAAGGCGTAGGGCGTGGTCAACAGGTCCATCTCGTGGGCCAGGGCCACGATGTCCACCTCGAGCCCGTAGCCCATTCCCGTTTCCTCGAGGGTCTCGCGGATGCGCCCTTCGAAGAGCCCTACTGTGGGGAAGTTCTGGATACCGCTGAAGCCGAGCTCGATCAGCTCCTTCAGGAACAGGTGCGGCATCATGAAGGGATCGGTGCCGCACACTCCGGCCAGGACGGGGGTGTGCTTGACCACGGGGATGACCTCGAAGGCCATCTCCTTCACGATCTGGTTGGCGTTGCCGTAGGGCATCAGCCCCGCGGTAGACCCTCGCCCCGCCATGCGGTAGCGGCCGGAGTTGTAGAGGATCAACAGGTCGATGCCGCCGGCCTCCTCGCTCTTGGCCGAGATGCCCGTGCCCGCACCGCCGCCGATGATCGGCTCCCCGCGCGCGATCTGAGCTCGGAAGCGCTCGAGGATGCCGGTGCGGGAGTTGTCGTTTTGAATCGTGTCTTGGCTCATGGGGTTGGCGTGTCGGGGATCAGGGCCAGGAGGCGGGCTACGGCAGCGGCCGCGAACTCGGGGTCATTGATATGGTGGTCGATTTCCGTGCAGGGGATGCTACCGCAGCTGGCCGCGATCGCATCCATCAGCGCACGCCGGGCCTCGGGGTCGTCGAAGGCCTTGCCCTCGGCGTCGATGGCGGAGACGCCGTGAGTGGGCAGCAGGATCTCCGTCGGGCCGCTGCTGGTGGCGACGCGCTCGCCGATCTTGGTGCCGATCAGCTGGCACTCGGCGGCGGTGGTGCGCATCAGGGTGACCTCGGCGTTGTGCTCGTAGAGCAGGCGGTCCGCGAACGGGGCAGGCACCGTCTCCCGACCCTGGAAGTTGACCATGTCCGTGGCGCCCACCGACACGACCTGGGGCAGGCCCATGGCGGCGGCGCCCGTGAGCCTCTCCGGTCCAGCCGAGAGGGTGCCGCCGACCCACTCGTCCGCCAGCTCGGTGGTGGTGATGTCCAGGACGCCGGCCAGAAGGCCCTCACGGATCAGGGACTCGAACGCCTGTCCACCGACGCCGGTGGCATGGAACACGAGCACCTCGTACCCGGCCTCCTCCAGGAGGGCGCGGGCCTGTTCCACACAGGGCGTTGTGACTCCGAACATGGTGGCAGCCACGAGCGGCTTGTCGCCATCGCTCGTCGGGCAGTCCATGGCCACCATGCCCGCCATGGCACCGGCGGCATTGGCGAGCACCCGGCGGCTGATGCGGTTGATCCCGGAGATGTCGACCACCGAGTTCATCATGGTGATGTCCTTGTCGCCCACGTACTGGCGCACCTGACCGGAGGCCAGGGTGGAGACCATCAGCTTGGGGACGCCCAGGGGGAGGGCGCGCATGGCCGTGGTTCCGATGGACGTGCCCGCCGAGCCGCCCAGACCCAGCACGCCCTTCAGTTCACCTCGCGCGTGAGCTTCAAGGAGTAGAGCGGTCGTTCCTTGAGCGGCGGCCTTGACGGCTTCTCCCCGATCGTTGCCTTGCACCAGGGCCTCGAGTGAAGTGCCTGCAGCACGGAACACGTCCTCCCGGGAATGATGCACGGCGATGGCGCAGCCGCCCAGACAGCCGGTGTCAACGATGCGCACGGACTGGCCGCTGCGCTCGAGCAGGTCGGCGACGAAGGCCGCTTCGTCACCCTTGGTGTCACACGTTGCGAGGAGATAGACGCTCACCCCCAGAGGGTAGCGCAGAAGCGCGCCATTCAGGGGGGCAATTCTTGTCCTGTGCCGGTCCTCTAGCGGGCCTGTTCCAGCCAGCGGATTCCCGAGGTCAACATCGCGCGGAAAGCCGCGTGTTCATGGGCGCCTCCGTCATGGCCCAGGGTGATGACGAGCACCCGGCCGCTCTCCACCTCAGGCTCCCAGGCCACAGGGAAGGAATCGGATGTGTGCTCTGAGAAGCCCCTGGCGAGGACCTGGAAGCCGACCGCCTCCGCGGGGGCCTCCGCCCGGTAGAGCTCATCGGAGAGCCGGAATGAGCCGGGGACGCCCTCCATGGCGGCGTGATCGGCGTCCTCCACCCGGACCTCGAACACGCGCAGGGGTTCGTGGCCGCGGGCTCCTGCTCCCAGGATGGACCCGTGCAGGGCGGGCCAGTCCGACCAGTTGAACCAGGTGCCCGCGTGCAGGGCGAGCAGGGCTCCACCGGCGTCCAGGTGCTCCTCGATGGCGCGCCGCACGGGGGCGGCCAGACCCTGGTTCGTGCAGAAGATGAGCACGTCCTCGGGATCGAGCGCACCCACGATGTCACCGGGGGCGTCGGTGTAGTGCACATGGCGATCGCTTCCAGCGGACAGCAGGGCCACGTCCTCGGTGTTGAACCAGCGCCCGAAATCGTGACTGGAGCCACCGCCCAGGATCCAGGTGTTGACCTGGCTCTGGTCGTCGGCTGGGGCTTCAAGTACCTCGCCGTTCTCCGCCGTCAGCGCCAGGAAGACCGGGGACGTGTGGTTGTCGAAGCTCTCGAGTTCGATGGCCTCCACGACGCGGGCCGCGGGCAGATCCATGCGGATGTAGCGCACCTGGCCCGGCCCGCGCGCCAGAAGGTCGGGCACGAAGGTAGAACCCGGTACGTCATGATGACGGATCCAGTCGGCGAAGTGCTCTCCGTCGTTGAGGATCACCTCCGATCGCGTCCCGTCGTCAAACACCCACGTCCAACGCACGCAGGGTCCGATGGGCCGGTTTCCGTAGGGGTGGCCCCAGGCGGCGACGCCCCCAAGTACGTGCACGGAGGTCAACTCCTGGCCCACCGGGACCACCACGCGCTGGGGATAGTCCGTCTTGGCTGTCTGGCTCTCGTCGAACCCGCCTTTCAGGACGATGATGTTATTTCCGCTGGGTTGGTTCGCAGGGTCGGGGATCTCGTACGGCACCCCGTCCACTTGCAGCAGGCCCATCTTGCGGAAGGTGTAGCCCTCGTTGCGTGAGTCGTCGAACAGATGCTGACCCGAGTCCACGTTCGCCACGGCATCCATGCTGAGAATCCGGAAGCCCTGCGTGTCGCGTGTGACGTGTGCCATGATGTCGCGCAGAACGTCTGCGCCCAGATCACCCAGGCCCGTGGGCATCAGGGACATACCCGTGGAGCGCAGGGTCTCCAGGTCATCCCGCGAGACCTCCACGTCGCCTCCTGTGTTACGCAGGACCACGGCCTCATCCGTCTCGCGCACCATGATGCCCGTGACGGTCGTGCCTTCCACCGTCTCGGCCACGAACTCCACGTAGGCGGGATCCACCTCACGGTTGGGGTCGAGCACGATGCCGAGCAGCTCTTCGACCCCGTGGGCACCCATGCCCGTCAGGTTGGGTCCGACTTCAGCGCCCTGTCCCTCGAACTTGTGACAGGTGCCGCAGTGTTCAGCGAACAGCTCGGCCCCTCGCACCGGATTTCCGGGGGCGTTGACCAAGGGCAGGAGCTGGGCCAGCCGCTGGGCCACGGCCGTGTTGGTCGTGGACGTGAGGAGGGTCTTGGCTCGTTGGGCCAGGGCGTCCTTGGGGTGGTAGCGCAGACGGTGCAGCAGGCGTGGACCCAGGTCCTGAGGTGAGAGGGACTGCTGCTCGAGCGCGTCCATCAGGCTGGACGTACGCTCGTCGCGTAGGAGGATGGCGTCGAAGGCGGCATCGCGTGCCTGACGGCCGAGGGAAGGCAGGCGCCCGGCCAGGACGGCTCCGACTCCCCCGGCATTGCTCCCGCGCAGGATGTCGATGGTCTGCAATTGCACGTCCAACGGTGCATGGGTGGCCAGCATCTCACCCGCCACTTCCAAGGCCGCTGCCTGGTGGGCCTCCATGGCGAGCAGTGATCGCACGCAGCTCAGGCACGAGCCGTAGGAGGACTCCGGATCCTGGGCGGAGGCGAGGAGCCGATTGCCCAGTCCATCCATGGACTCTGCCAGTCCAGCGTCATCCCAGCGAGAGGCAAGGGGCAGGCTGGCTGTGGCCACGTCAAGCGACTCATGATTCAGGAGCGCGGCCAGGGCCACTACCGTGTCCGGATCATCATCCGCCTGGAATCGTGAGCCGAGTGTTTCGTGCAGGCGGTTCAAGGCGGCGATGGAGGCGCCATTGCCACCGGCGCCCTTGGCCAGAACCTGAATCGTCTCTCGGGTGAGGTCCGCCTCGCGTCGCTCTCCGATGCGTCGGCAGAGTTCGGCTACCACCGAGGTGCAGTCTTGTCCTTCCCCTGACAGCTTGAGCAGGGAGGCGAGGGAGGCGGCGGGGTTGGTGAGCATCGCGCCCAGCAGTGCCGAGCGGCTCCAGTCGTCGTCCAGCTTGGGGTAGAGTTCGGCGAGGCGTACCAGCAACTGGGAGCCAAGCGCTGTTGAACCCAAGGATGTCAGGGCCCCCAAGCGTGTGCGTGCATCCGTCGAGGACTCAGCCAGCTCAACGAGTGCCGACCCCAAGATGCCTGCGCTGGGCAGCTCCTCCAGGACTGGACCCGCAAGCCAGGCCCCGCGCCGACGAACGGCGGGGTGGGTATCCCTGAGGGCCATGTTCACGGCGGACAGGCGCTGGGCGGGGCCGGGTGCCAGGTCGTGGATCAGGTTCAGAGCGTGCAGGCGCGTGTGGTTGAACTTCGAGAAGCGCAAGGCCTCCACGAGGGCGGACAAGATCTTGGGTCCAGGGCCCTCGCGCAGGAGTCGCTCCGCGTTCCGCCTCTGCCAGGAGGAGTCGTGGGAGAGAAACTGAATCAAGCCAACGGGATCCTCACGCAGGGGCATGATGGCCGCGTTCTGGCCCGCGGCGTTGTTGTGTTGCACGCGCCAGATGCGTCCGTGCAACTTGTCCCGGTCGGGGCGCACCGCCGCGTTGGTGGGTCCGTGCTTCGGACCACGTGTGTCGTTGTGCACGACCGCTTGGTTGTAGAAGTCCAGCACGTACATGGCTCCATCGGGTCCTGTTCGCAGGTGAATGGGGCGGAACCACAGATCGCTCGAGGCGAGGAACTCTGCCTGGCGCGGCTTGCTGGCCGTGAAGGTCACACCCGCGGGCGTGAGGACGTCGCGGTGAACAAGGTTGACCGTGGGCTCGCAGACGAAGTGGTTTCCGAGGAACTCCTCCGGCCATGCCGCCCCACTCTGGATCAGGGAGCCCGCGGCGGCCGTGAAGCCGCCCACGAAATCGATCTGCAGGTAGCCCTTGCGATCGTCGTGGTGTGCGGGGAAGAGCTTGCGGTGGTCAACGATGTCCTTCCAGGTGTTCACACCGCCGACGCGACGCCCCCTGAGTTGCGACTCCGACATGACCACGTGGCGTAGGTGGGAGCCGTTGGCCATCGTGAAGAACAGTTCGCCGTCCGGGTCGAAGTCCAACCCCCACGTGTTGCTGCCGTAGGAGGACACGAGCTCGATGGCCGAGCCATCGGGCCGGAAGCGGGCCAGACCGTTGGGGATGTGGCCGAAGGAGCCCTCATCGCTACCTTGGATATCGCGCGAGGCTCCGCCGCTGTAGCCCTGGGTGCAGTAGATCCAGCCATCCGGCCCCCAGCGCAGGTTGCTCAGCACGGCATGGGTGTCGCCATAGCCGAAGCCCTCGTAGAGGACCTCCTCGGTGTCCGCCACGTCGTCCCCGTCCGTGTCCTGCAGGAAGATGATCTGGGGCGAGGCGCTGACGATCACCCCGTTCCGGTGGCGTACCAGGCTCGTGACGAGATCCAGGCCCTCGTAGAACACCTTGCGCTCGTCCATGGTCCCATCGCCGTCCGTGTCCTCCAGGATCAGGATCTGGTCGTGGGCCGGGATGCCGGAGAACTTCTCCTTGTAGGGATAGCCCGGGGTACAGGCCACCCACATGCGACCGCGGTTGTCCCAGTCGATCGAGATCGGATTGACCACATCGGGTTCCGAGGCGACGCACTGCATCGTGAAGTCGGGGTGCAGTTCGAAGCTGTCCAGAGCTTCGTCGGGCCTCTTGGGTCCACCGGGCGGGTAGCGCAGGGAGCCGAGCTCGGAAGCAGTCAGGAACAGGTCCGCCTCACGCTTGCCGGCCCAGGCGATGCCGCGCAGCAGGATGGCCTGCCATGCGGGATGGGAGAACGTCTTGTGGTAGTGGCCCTGCAGGCTGACGAAGGCGCGATAGTCATCCCGCTCAAGGGTCCACAGCTGAGGCGTGACGTCGAAGGGTGTGTGGAAGCTGTTGGCCAGGACCTGCGTGTCATCATCCAGGTGCAGGTCGTGGTAGATCTCATCGGTGAGGTCGAAGTGGGGGATCCCGCGCGTGATGGGATGCTCGGCCAACTCCATGTACAGGCCAACCTTACCCGTGTGCCACTTCGAGTGGCCGTGCTCCCAAGCGCCCCCGATGATGGTCTTGAACCAGTGGGCGTCGTTGCCGCAGACGGCGTCGTGCAATGCGACGATCCCCCCCCCGCGGGCCAGGTAGGTGTCGAGATCGGCACGCTGTTCTGGATCGAGCGTGCCCCCCTCCGCGGCGTAGAGAACCAGCACATCGGTCCTTGCCAGCTCTTCCCCGCTGGGGAAGTTCAGGCTGCCGTCAACCTCCGCACCTCGCTGGGTCAGAAGCTCGCTCCACTCTTCCAGGAAGAGCGGGTGGTCGTGTTCCCCGGGTCCATGGGTCTTGGGTCCGGCGCGCAGGTAGATGCGCAGGGGATCAGCGGGAGCCTGGGGCGTGGGAGCGGTGGGAGCGATGGACAGCAGTAGGGGGAGGAGGATCATGCTGCGGAAGATAACGGATAGAGGTAATCCGTGCCGGCTACAGAGGTGCATGCCCTCATTCGCGCGTAACAGAGAGGTTGCGGGATCCGGACGCACCGCCCATGCTCGGTCAGCCCGCTCCGAGGCCGTTTTCCCAGATGATCGAACCAAGAGGACACCCAATGCCATCCCTCCACCAGGCGAGCACCCGCCTACTTGTAACCGCCGCCGTACTCAGCACCTCGGCACTGGCCGACGTACGCGTAGCCAAGGTCTTCACCGACCACATGGTCCTGCAGCGCAAGGTCTCTGCACCTGTCTGGGGCTGGGCTGATCCTGCGGAAGTTGTGCACGTTCGCTTCGGGGATCAGCACAAGAAGGTCACTGCCGACGCCTCGGGCGCCTGGAAGGCCAAGCTCGATCCGCTCAAGGCCAGTGCGGAGGGCAGGCAGCTCCAGGTGAGTGGGAACAACACCCTTACGTTCAACGATGTCATCGTCGGCGACGTTTGGATCTGCTCCGGTCAATCGAACATGGAGTGGCCCATGCGGTCGATCATGAACTCCGCTGAGGAGATCGCGGCCGCCAACCATCCGACGATCCGTCTGTTTGACGTGCCCGGACACACCACGGCCCCCGTGGCTCAGGCCGACGTGCCGGGTGGAAATTGGCAGATCTGCACCCCCAAGAGCGTCGCCGGGTTCTCCGCGGTGGGCTACTTCTTCGGGCGCAACCTGAACCAGGGCAGCGGCGTCCCGGTGGGCCTGATCGGTTCCAACTGGGGCGGGACACGCATTGAACCCTGGACGCCTCCTGTGGGCTTCCGCGGGGTTGCCGAACTCAAGGATATCGCGGATAGGGTGAATCGGTTCGATCCGACCATGCCCGAAGGCAAGGCCACCTGGGCCGCGCACCTGCAAACCACGAAGGACTGGACCTCGGACGTGCGCCGAGCCATTGATGCCGGCTTCTCGATTCCCAAGGCCCCGGCTACGCCTGGCCCCACTGGGGCTGGCGAGCCGACCGCGATCTACAACGCGATGCTGCACGGCCTGGCCCCCTACGCGATGGCCGGGGCCATCTGGTATCAGGGTGAATCCAACGGTGGAGAGGGCGTCCAGTACTACCACAAGATGCGCGCGCTGATTGAAGGGTGGAGGAGTGTCTGGCAACAGGACGAGCATCCGATCTACTTCTACTTCGTGCAGCTCGCCAACTTCCAGCAGCCCACGGAGGATCCTGCGGGCGGCGACGGTTGGGCACGCCTGCGCGAGGCTCAGCGCCAGAGCCTTACGATTGCAGACACGGGTATGGCCGTGATCACGGATATAGGTCAGGACAATGACATCCACCCTCGCAACAAGCAGGACGTGGGTGCGAGGCTGGCACGCTGGGCGCTGCGCGACGTCGCAGGCAAGGACCTCGTGGTTAGCGGGCCGCTGTACAGCGGCCATTCCGTCGAGGGCAACCGGATCCGCCTGAAGTTCGACCACGTGGGCAAGGGCCTGATGGCCGGGATCAAGGAGGGGCTTGAGCCGACCCGCAAGGATGCCGAGGGAACCCTCAAGCGTTTTGCCATCGCGGGCAAAGATCGAGTATGGCATTGGGCCGAGGCCCGCATTGACGGAGAGGCGCTGGTCGTCTCGTGCCCCGATGTGAAGAGTCCCGTGGCCGTCCGCTACGCGTACTCAATGAACCCCGTCGGAGCCAATCTGTACAACGCGGATGGATTGCCCGCTTCTCCCTTCCGGACCGACGACTGGTAGCAGAGCTGTAGTCATTGCAACGGATCGGATGCGCAAGGAACATGACCCTGTCCTTCGACAACCCGCCCTCGCTTCTGCGCCACGACGATGGTCAGCGCCAGCTCATCCTCCGGCTGGCAAGGGTCGATGACGCGGAGGCTGTGGTGGAGGCTGCACAGGAGAGCCTCGCGGCACTCCGCGAGTTCATGCCCTGGCCCCATTTTCCGCAGACCGTCGAGGTGCAAAGGAAGCGTCTGGCCGGGCTCGAAGAGGGCCATGGCACCGGTGGGGACATCGTGTTTCACCTCTTCGAAGAGGAAGGCGGGCCGTTTGTGGGCTGCATTGGTCTGCACCGGCGGGCCCTGAACCCGCGTGCCTTCGAGGTCGGCTACTGGGTACGGACGAGCGCCGCGGGCCGGGGCATCGCCACTCTTGCCGCCCGTTGTGCCGTTGTCCTTGGTCTTGAGTACTTTGCCTGCCAGCGGATCCAGTGCGTCTACAACGAGGCGAACGCGGCGAGCGGGCGCGTCGTCAAGAACGTGGGTTTTGCCGAAGAGGGACGCCTGCGACTCTTCGAGGATCAGCCTACGGACGAGATGAGGTCCAATGGCTACAAGGCGCAGCCCATGGCCGTGATGAACGCGCTGTTTTCCGAGGATCGTGAGCGGCTTGATTGGTATCCGGGCGTCAGATCGGCCCTGACCGTTCTGGACAGGAACGGTTCAGTTGCTATGCCGGTGGAAACTCTTGGGCGTTCCAGCGTTGACCGCAAGGTATGAGCAAATGCAAGGCACCCAAGATAGTCAGCGCTTCCGGTCTGGTGCGGTGCCAGGGTCAAGCACGACCGCTGAGATCGTGCAGGCGGCATCCGCGCTACGAGAGTTGCGCGTGGGTCTCGGGCTGTAGCTGCTGGTAGTCCTCGGACAGGTCGCCCGGCTGGGACTGGCCTGTCAGGCGCACGTACAGGTCGTACAGCTTCTGCTCCACCGGGAACCCGTAGCGTCCGCGCTTCAGGCGCTGGCCTGCCATGCTCGAGAGCAACTTGCGCATCCACAAGGGCCCTTCCTGAACGTGCATGTCGTAGATGGCCGCGGTGTTGTTGTAGCGCTGCCAGGTCTGGCGCACCTTGGGAGGCAGGGGGGTGTTGTGGGAGTTGTACTTGTACTCGAAGCAGTTACCCCAATCGTGGAAGTCGCGCGGTGCTTCGTAGCCCAATTTCACGGCGTGGGCGAAGTCCTCGGTGCCGGGAATCGGACGGAAGGGGTAGACGTCGTTGCCGGCGATGGGGAACTGGTGCTTGGTCTTGCCCGCCAGGCGCAGGGTGGCCTCCATCGACTCCTGGGTTTCGCCCGGGAACCCGATGATCCAGAAGGTGCCGGGGACGATGTTGCGGCTGGCGAGCTCGTCGATGGCGAGCGGGATGTTCTCGAGCTGTATCCCCTTCTTGATGCGGTCCTGCATCCACTCGCTGCCCGCCTCCGCACCCAACCACAGGAGATGGCAACCGGAAGATTCCAGCAGGTCGAGAGTGTCCTTCTTGTAGCGCATGATCGTCTCGATCTCGATCGTGCCGTTCCAATGGATGGGGACCTTGAGGTCCACCAGACCTTGGCAGAAAGCTCTCGTGCGTTTTTCCGCAACACCGAAGTTGGCGTCCTGGAAGCGCAGCACGTCGAATTTGAAGCGCTGCTGCAACTCGGCGATGTCTTCGGCCAGTGTGAGTCCTTCCACGGCTTTCCAGCGCATACTCGTCAATGCGGGGGAGCAGCAGAAGGTGCAGGGTTCGGGACAGCCGTAGCTGGAGAAGTAGCTGAATCCCCGCGGAGGGTTCTGCGGCGTCCACTTGCCGGGCAAGGGGAAGCGGTGCCGAACCTTGAGGTTGCGCGTGGGTCGCACCTGCAGCTCGGCGTAGCGTTCGTAGTCCAAGAGGTGCCAGGGCGTGGGCTCCAGCTTGTTGAAGCCCACGACAGGCCTGTCTGCGGTGCGGATCACCTGCCCATCCCGGCACAAGGCCAGGCCGGGTACGTCGTCCAGAGGCGTGCCTGCATCCAGCGCGTGAACCACGTCCAGGAAGGTCAGCTCCCCCTGGCCGATACCCACCGCGTCGGCGATGTCATGCTCGAAGTAGAGGTCAGGAATGACGCTCGGGAACCAGCCGCCCCAGATGATGGGCAGGCCGGGGTGCTTCTCGCGCACCATCTTGGCCGCCACGTAACCGTCGTAGACCTGGTAGCCGAGGATACAGGAGCTGGCGAAGAGAAGTGCTCCTTCACAGGCCTCATCGATCTTCTCTATGTAATCGGGATCGACCATGGCGTCGATGAGGACGATCTCATAACCCTCTTTGGCCGGACCGGAGGCAATGTGGAGCAGCTCCAGCGGGAGCAGGTCCGCACTGAACATCTCACCCCGCGCGGGGTCGGCGCGGTGGGGGAGGAACAGAACGATCTTGCGCTTGTGCTGGATCATGGTCAGGCCGGAGCGTGGGGTGTCACCCCTGAGGTCTTGTCCATGGCGGGATTGGCCAGCATGTCTTCCTTGCGCTGGCGTGTGAGCTTCACATAGATGTGGAAGAGGCCATGTTCCACGGGGAAGCTGTAGTTGCTGTGCTTGAGGCGCCAACCCGAAATCGTGCTCAGCGCCTTGCGAACCGCAGCGTTGCCCTCATTGGCCAGTCCGTCGTAGAAAGTCGAGGCTGTTCCGTAACGCTTCCAGATCTGGAGCACCTCGGCTGGCATCTCCAGATCCCCGAGCTCGAGCTTGTACTCAAGGCAGGATCCCCACTCTTCCAGGGTGTAGGGCGGCTTGTATCCCTGAGCCACCATGGCGTCGAAGTCCTCGGTGCCTGGAATGGGGCGGAAGGGGAAGACGTCCGAGGCCGAGCGCGGGAACTTGTACTTCATGAGCGCGGCGACACGCAGGGTCTCGCGCATGGACTCCTGGGACTCCCCGGGATAGCCGATGATCCAGGAGCAGCCCGTTGTGATGTCGCGGTCGTTCATCGCGCGCAGGGAGGACTCAAAGTGATCGACGTTGATCTTCTTCTTGATGGCAGCCTGCTGTTCGCTTGAGCCCGCCTCTGCGCCAACGGAGATCATGTGGCACTTGGCGGCCTGCATGAGGTCGAGGGACTCCTCCTTGAACCGCTCAATAGTCTCGATCTCGTAGCAGCCCGACCACCAGAACGGGGAGTCGGCCTCGATGAGCTCTTTACAGAATTCATTGGAGCGCTTCTCTGCGACGCCAAAGTTTGCGTCCTGAAAGCGCATCACGTTGAAGTCGAAGCGCTCGTGGCATTCCAGCAACCGCTCTCCGAGGAGCTTGCCGGGGATGGCCTTCCAGCGCCGATCCGTGACGATGGGGGAGCAGCAGAACGTGCAGGGTTCCGGGCAACCATAGCTCGAGTAGTAGCTGAAGCCACGCACCGGCGCACCGGCCGGCAATTTCCAGGGATCGGGATACTTGTGACGGAGCTTCCACGCCCCCGGCTGATTCTGCAGTGCCACGTACTGTTCGAAATCAATCAGATGCCAGGGCACGTCGGGGATGTCCTCGAACCCGACGATCTGACGCTTGTCCGTCTTGACCAGCTCGCCGTCGCGCATGAGTGCCAGCCCAGCCACGCTGTCGAGCGGCTCTCCCGCGTCCAGGGCCTGTACAACATCCCAGAAGGTGAACTCACCCTGCCCGATGCCCACCGCATCGGCGATGCCCTCTTCCAGGAAGCGCTCGGGGAGGACGCTCGGAAACCAACCGCCCCAGACCATGGGCAGGCTTGGGAAGCGCTCGCGAATGGCCTTGGCCACACGCGCGCCGTGGGCCACCTGGAATCCAAGGATGCACGAACTTGCAAACAGCAGTGCTCCGTCACAGAGCTCAAACAGGCGCTCGAGGTAGTCCTCGTGGACCATGGCGTCCACGATGTGCACCTCGTAGCCCGCCTGGTCCGGAAGGGTCGCGATCTGCAGCAGCTCCAGGGGCAGGAGGTCGGCCGCCACACGAACCCCTTCCTCCGGGTCGGCCCGGTGGGGAAGGAACAGGACGATGCGTCGCTTGCGCTGGATCATCGGTGGGAGAGTCGGAGGACGTCGGGTGGGGCGTGGGAGGGGTGAAGAGGTGAGACTCTTCTGTACACGGTAACTCTCCCTCCACGCTTGTGGAGCCGGGGGCTTCTCCTATCGACCGTCGGTGTCCCGAGATGGAGCCCTGACCCCCCGGAGTTGGCCTATTGGGGGGGGATCGCCCAAGCAGGCTGCCCCAGGGGCCCAAGACGGCCCTCGGGAGGGCGGCTCACGGCCTAGTAGTGCTTCTGGACCCAGGCCGCCCAGGCCCGGTCGAACTGGGCGTAGCTCATGCCCAGATGTGTCTTGAAGGCTGCCCGGTGCTTGTCGTCCATGCCAGTCCCGTCGTCCATGAACTGCTCATTGACCATGCCCTTGATGTCGTCCAACAGCTGGCCGACGAACTTCGGATGCTCGCTCATCAGAAAGTCGATCATGGACCAGACCGTGTAGTGGTGGGCCAGCTCCAGCTCTCCGAATCCCTGGATGCGCACAAGCTGGGCCAGCGAGATGGCTTCATTGCCCTGTACCAGCGCGCGCGTCGGCCGATTCCAATCGGCCTTGTTCGTCTTGATGGCTGCCGCGCCTTCGCTGCCATTGAAGGTATTGTGTTCCGGGTTGATGGAGCGCTCGAGCCAGTGTGCGAGGCCCTCCTTCAGCCAGACCGGGATCTCGTAGGAGTAGTGCTTGTAAGCATCAAGTAGCTGCTGGGAGAGGTTGAATACGAAGTGGCCGTGCAGGGCTGCATCTTCATCCAGGTCTCCTTGCCCGGTGTGGATCACCAGGTGGAGCACGTCCCGATCGAGGATGTTCCAGCGCTGGGACATCCTTGTGAGCAGGCCGAAGTAGTGACGCAGGTAATCGCTGCACGCCCCCTGACTGGAGAGAATCAGGACCTCTGGCTTTCCTTTTTCGCCCAGGAAGGGGCCGATACCCATGTACTTGCCCTGGGTGTCCCAGGGTTTGGTGCCGTCCGGGAAGTCAGCATCGGTGACCCCAAAGATGCCCTGCATCTGGGTCCAGAGATCCTCCGCGCGTTGTGCGTAGATGTGCGCCCTCAGCCACGGATCGAGGATGCGAATCTTCTCGGGCTTGATGGAGGGCATATGAACGGCCAAGCGCTGTAGCTCATCCAGTAGCCGGGCCTTTTCCTTGCGGTCGATCTTGCAGGGGCCAAGCCCCACTCCGATCTTGAAGTGCGCGGTCTCGATCCAGCGCACATCGTTCGAGCCAAGGTACTCGTCAATCTCCGCTGTGCTGTCTTCCTTGCCGAATGAGAAGCCCCCCAGGGAGAGGATCCCCGCGGCCTCCAAGATCTTGGGGTCGCCCGCGGTATAGGGGCAGTTGATCGGGTCATTGGCGGGCTTGTTTCGAGCGCCGCGACTCTGGGCCTGAGCGTGGTTCGGGGCCGCGACGAGAAAGAGAAATGGGGCCAGAGCGAGCCCCCAGTGGCATCTGGTGGCCTCCATCAGAGCTTGGCCTTCCAGGCCTTGGCCCGCTCGATGGCTTCGAAGACCGGGAGCCTGTCCAGGGGGGCTTCGCCGGCCACGAGCATCCGGCAGACGTTGATGGCATCGATCCGTAGCGTGGGGTTGCCGCTGTCCAGGAAGGGGGCCACCGCAGAGAGGGTGGCCGGTGTTCCGCCAGCGGCGATCAAGCGCAGAGCTGCGGATTGCAGCTTGCGGTCGTCGGCCTTCAAGTGCTCCAAGAGCGCCTTGTCGAGTGCCGCCGAGCGGAGCCCATTCAACACCCCACGGATCTGGGGCGCGCGCTCCTTCCAGTGGGCGATCGTCGCGCTGACCACGGGCTCCAGCCCCTGCGGATCCTGCACTGAGAGCAGGCACAGGCCTGTAGCGTACCGCTCGACTTCCTCGGCCTTGGCTCCGCGCTTCGCGAGCTTCTTCCAGTGGCTTTGCACGGCCTTCTGAAGGCCCGGATCGGGAGTGCGGCTGACCGTGATAAGCGCCCAGACACGGACGTCGAGGGACTTGTCGTCGAAGGACTCTGCGATCAGACGCGAGTGCTGCTGGTCGAGGATGCTGGCCAGAACGACTCGGATGCGTTCACGAGCGGCTTTGCTCTTCTCCTTCCCCAGTGAACGGACCAGCAATGGAGCAGCGCATGAGCCCATGGCGGTCAGGGTTTTCTGCGCCTCGGCCGCCACGTCCTTCGATCGATCCTGGCGCAGCCGGGCGACCTGATCCTTCAACTCTGCCTGACTCTTCGGATTGGGCCAGGCCGTGAGCTTGGGAGGCAGCTTCTCCTCTTGCTTCTCTTGCGGCTCCTGCCCGGCGAACACGGTTCGGGACTCAGCCGTTGCTTGGCCAGGGGTGGCGTGCATGGAGGCCAGGGCGAGGCCCAGTCCCAGGGCGAGCGGCCATGTCCTGTGGCCGTGTCTCACTGGTAGTACTGCGGGAGAATCCACTCCCACTCGGGGGTCACAGCCCAGATTCGGATCTGCTCGCGCGCTTGCTCCACCAAGAGGGCGGGCTGATCCTCCGGACGTAGGTAGGGGACGTGGACGTATTCGATCCTGATGGCTGTGTTCGGTTGCCAGTCCGCTGCATCAGGGGCCTCCAGCACGCGCATGATGAGAAACGTGCCAACCTCCTCGAGTATCTCGCTCCATTCTCCCAGGGGTAGGCCGCGGGCCATGATCCAGCGCCCCAGGCCTACCTCGTACACGTCGCCCGTGGCGCTCTTGAGAGGCTCGGGGAAGTCCTCAGGCAAGGCCCCTTGGGCTCTCAGGCCCTGCAGGGCACGCTCCGCCTGGTCGCGTGCCAGCTGCCTCTCAGCCGGAACCAGGAGGGCGGCGATCTTGCTTGGAAGGACCACATTGGTAAGGGCCTTGCGTCGCCAGGAAGGCCGGGTCTCCGTGGGCTCCAGCAGGGCCACGGTGTCCACCCAGCGGTCCACCTCCTCGGCCAGGATCCAATTGGGACCCACCCCGATCACCGCTCCTTCCGGAGGCGCCGTGGCCTTCGGACTCTGGTCGGTGCAGGCGCAGAGTGCGACCAGCACCACGGCCCTGAGACCTGACGTGCACACGTTCTCCGCCTGCCATTTGAATTCGACGAGATGCATCGGTCGTACCTAACCTAGCGCTCCCGACAAGTTTCGAGAAGGCCTCTGGATCTGTTCAGGAGGGCTGCCGTGCGTCAAAGGAGGCGATGAAGGGCAGCACCCGCCCGAGCATGAATTCGTAGGTCTCGTGCACGTTGCTCGTGACGTCATCAAGCTCCGTCGCGACCGTCGTTGGCCCGAATGATCCTTGGATCTCCACGTAGAGTGAGCGTGCATCTGCATTGTAGGATTCAATGCGCAGGGAGTAGGCATTGCGCTGTTCTCCTTCGGGCGGAAACACGAGGCGCATGCCGAACAGTTGCGGAGAGCGTTCGTAGACACGCATGGCGTCTCCGAATCGGAACATGCCTTCATGCAGGAACTCGCGAGAATCCTGGAAGGCCTGGGGATTGATCAGGCTGCGTAGGGTGATCTGCTGACCTGTGATCGTCTCTATGTTGCGCAGAGGCAAGGCGCCCTTGAGAACCTCAGTGACTCGTTGCGCGAAGGAGTCCTGGGTGGCATCCCCCAATTCTTCTCTGAACTGCACCCTGTCTTCAAGGAAGGCCACCTGGGAGACAGCTCCCTTTTGAGCGGATGGGTTGGTGAGCAAGGGGCCGGCTGGCGTGACCGCGAAGCTGGAGTAGGGCGGGTGCCCGGACTCGAACATCCGGTTGTGCAGCTTCTGGATGGCGCGGGCATCCGGGGCCTGAGGCGGGTGGATGAACTCGCTCAGGAACGCGATCGTGCGGGGTTGATAGTCCATGGTGCAGTGTGCGGTGGGCCCATTCATTAGAGCAGGGGCCACGTGGTTTAGGGCCCCGGTTCTGGGATCTGCCGTCGGTTGATCAAAGTGAGGGCTCAGCCTTGCCCGCCGCCACTCACCGCGCGGTGGCACCCACCTGCAACGCAGGAGCCACTGCCGATCCCGGCTCAGACCTCGTTCATGACCGGTATCCACGGGATTTTGAGGTCATGGGCACCCACTTGGCGTCCGATTTCCACTTTCCACTCTCTTCTTTGCCCATTCTGCGTAAGCTCTCGGCCCAGCCTTTCAGCCCTTCTCATTTCCCTTGTTCTCCATGACCTCCTCGTTTCCCACCTGCCTCGTCGCCGTCCTTCTCACCACCGCCCTCCAGGCGGCTCAGGATCCGTCTGGGGCTCCCGCAGACCAGGCTCCCGCCGACTCCATTCTGGGCAAGCCGCTGATCATTGACGGCCACAGAATCACAGACATGGAGATCAAGCGGTTCCTCTGCTACGGCAAGGGCTACAACGCCTTGGATTCCCGCCGGCTCGGGGTCCTGATCAAGCAAGAGCGCGAGCTGCGCCAATACGAGACTAGGAACTCGATCTCGGCGGCGAGACACGCCGGGGCCTCTTTCGGGTCCCTGACCCCCGAGCAGCAGGCTGAGGTTGACGTGGAGATGGCCAGCGCATTGGCCTATATGGAGTACGACGAGGCGGAGTACACGCGACGCATCGAGGACCACAGCAGCCAGTTCACGGATCGCTACCCAAGCCTCGATCTGGACACCGAGACCCGCAGGGCTTACGCGAGCGTGGCCTGGTACCACGATCAGGTGCGACAGACTCTCGAGTTCGAGACCATGTTCTTCCCAGGTCACCCGGACAACTGGCCGGAAATCACTCTAGAGGCGATTCACCAAGGGTCTCCCAACTTCGACCTTGTAGCGGACTACGCACAGCATTATCAGTGGCGAGCGGAGGAGGCGGAGAAGACAGGCGAGCCCATCAAGCGCGAAGAGGAGATGATGATGAGTCTCCTGCGGGACTACGTCATGAGGGCCCTCGCGAGCCTCGTAGAGATCAGGACGCAGACCGATGGGCTCCCGCCCGAGGCGCTCATGACCATCGAGGGCGGAGGCTTCAGCGAGACGCTCAAGACCGAAGACGTTTTTCAGGAGATGAAGCACGTCTTCAGTCCTGCCGACGTTTACGAGGCCAAGATCTTTCTGGCCTTGGAATACGTGGCCAAGAAGAAGCTGATTGAGGCGGGCGCCCTGAGGGAACGTGAGGGGTTCCTGGCTGAAATCCGTCAAATGCAGGCAGACCTTGAGGACTCCATGTTCAACTGGGATTTCCTTGCCCTTGATGGGCATCAGTTTCCCTCCATCGTGTCCTACAACGAGCACGCCTATCTGGTGGAGTCGTACAAGACCCTGATTGCCTCACACCTCACGCGCACGGAGGGCAATAGCCTTCCGCCTGAGCTGCAGGACCACCTGCCACGCGCAAATGTCATCATGGGGCTGGGCAAGGCTCGCGCGGACGTGTTGCTCGTCTCGGCATTCGACTTTCCACGCTACGAGTGGAAAGAGGACGGTTGGGCTCGTGCTGAGGAGGCTTCCAACACGATCCGCCAGGAGATTGACGACTACATCGACTACATCATCGATCAGGTGAACGAGAAGCAGAGTGCTCTCGAAGAGGGTCGCAACTATGTCACGCCGGAGAACCTGACGAGCTTTCCGGAGTTCTGGTCGGACCTGCTCGACCTCAAGAGCGAGTATTGGGATCCCCCTCTTCCGGTGAGCGGCAAGATGCCTCCGGCCATGGGCCTCAAAAACAAGGGGCGCTTCACCGGTGAGCCGACCACGCGCAATGACTTCCGCCGCTTTGTGGGGGAGAGCCCCTACTCCGAGTATCTGCACGAACTTTCGGTTACGGACAAGATCTTCTTTGACATGGAGCCGGGGACGGTTGGGGGTCCCTACAAGGGCACGAAGGGCTATTACATCGTGTACCTCAAGGAGAGATTGGCTCCCACCAATCCCATCGATCCTTTCACCGACCGACACTTCAACATGCTGACTGATGACTATGCTCGCACGAGCTTCCAAGCCTATGCGCACCAGGCTCTCGAAGAGGCCGAGGTGAGCGGCCTGGAGTGAGTTTGGATCGTCTCCCTGTGGCGGAGGTATCCATCCGTTTGGCAACGCCGTGACCACCGAGGACATAACATTATGAAAGAGAACGTAGACAGGCTCCCGGAATCGGAGCTCGACTGCTCTCGTTGCGGCACGTGCATGAAGGACACCGGACCTATTAAGCTTCGTGCTCAGCGTGACACACTCCCGCAGGCCTGGCTCCTGGCCCACGTCCACGCGAACATTGTCGAGTTCCAGACCTACGTGTGCCCCGCCTGCGGCAAGGTGGAGTTCTTTCGGTAGGGGGATCGGCTTTCCGCCCCGTGTAGCCCCCCTGTAGCCCCCCTGGGGGATGCCAGGAGGGCGCCCTCCCCCGGGTGCGCTTTACAAGGGGGCCGCCGCTCTCGATGATCCGCCCCGTGAACCCCCCTCCCACAGGTCTGCGCCGCCTTCTGTGGCCCTACGCCCGCCCCTACCTGGGCATGCTCATGTTGGTCCTCGTCCTCGGGACGGTGACCGCTCTGGCTCAGCAGTCGGCCTACCTCCTCGTCAAGCCCACCTGGCAGGTGCTCTTTGAGGACCCGCCGCAGGAGTCCGTCGCGATCGTCGAGCCTGTGGCAGAGCAGGCCGAGCCCGGCGCATTCGGCGGGATCGAAGACCAGATGCAGGCGGCCAAGGAGTGGGCCGTGGAGCGGGTTCTCGGGAAGTCCCCGGACTACAGTGACGAAGGGCGGCGGGATCTGCTGCTGCGTGTCTGCGGGCTCGTCGCGATCATCGCTCTGATCGCTGCGGCCACCGGCTACGCGTTCATCCTGCTCTCCCGCTGGGTCACCATGCACATGGTGCTGGGCCTTCGCATGGACATCGCTCGCCACCTGATGGGCCTGTCCATGCGCTACCACGGTAAGCGCCGCTTCGGCGATCTGCTGACGCGTGTGGGTGCGGACGTGAACCAGACCATGATGGTGATGCAGAACGCCCTCCGCGAGCTGGTGCAGGAGCCGCTGCTGGCCATCACTGCGCTGGCAGGCGCCTTCGTTCTTGCGCCACAGGCCACGGCTCTCATCGTCGTGGGCTTGCCCATCCTCATCATCCCCGTGTCGAGCCTGTTCAAGAAGGTGCGCGACCGGAGCACCAAGAGTCTCGGGCAGCTGGGGGAGTCCATGCAGGCTCTGGCTCAGATGTTCATGGGCATCCGGGTGGTCAAGGCCTTCCGCACCGAGGAGCGTGAGCTCGAGCGCTACGAGGGGCTGCAGCGCAGGTACATCCGCACCAACCTGAAGATGGTGCGCTCCACCGCATTGTCACAGGCCTGGACACTGCTCTACACCCATATGGGTCTGGCGATGGTGCTGCTCATATTGGGTTGGCTGACTCTGCGCGATGGCTCTCATTCACGTTCGAGCGACCTGCTGCCCTTCTTCCTGCTGATCTCGCGCGCCTACTCAAGCATCAAGGTCATCACCCGAGGTTGGGCCAAGATCGCCGAGTCGCGGGGGGCCTGCGACAGGCTGAGAGAGCTGCTTGCGGAGCCCCGGGACATCATCGAGAGGCCTGATGCCGGCGTGTGCGAGGGCCTGGGTACGGGGTTGGTGTTTGAGGACGTGAGCTTCACCTATCCGGATGGTGGCGCGGCTGCTCTACGCGACCTGAACCTGGAAGTGCGGCCCGGTGAGACCCTGGCCGTGGTGGGGCCTTCGGGCTCGGGCAAGACCACCCTCATGGATCTTGTGGCGCGCTTCATCGAACCCGACGGCGGCCGGATCCTGGTGAATGGCGGGGACTTGCGGGACCTGACCTTTGATTCGTGGACCGAGCAGTTCGCGATGGTGAACCAGGAGCCGTTCCTGTTCCACACCACCCTCGAAGAGAACGTGCGCTACGGAAAGCAGGACGCCAGCCAGGAGGAGTTGGAGCAGGCCGCGCGAGCGGCGAACATCCTTGAGTTCATCGAGGGCCTTCCCGCTGGCTGGAAGACCGATGTGGCTGATGGTGGTTCGCGCTTGTCCGGTGGCCAACGCCAGCGCCTGACGATCGCCCGTGCCGTGCTGCATGGGGGCGAGCTACTTCTTCTCGATGAGGCGACCAGCGCCCTCGATACCGAATCTGAAGCTGTAGTGCAGGAGGCCCTGGATCACCTCATGGTCGACAAGACGGTCATCGTCATCGCGCACCGCCTCTCGACGATCCGCAACGCTGATCGGATTGCCGTCATGGAAGAGGGGCGGCTCGTCGAGCTCGGATCACATGAGGAATTGCTCGCCAAGGGCAGCGTGTACGCACGCCTGCACGACCTGCAGTTCGCCGAGAACGCCTGAGCTCCTACCCGCTCTCGCGCAGCAAGCAGATGGCCTGGACGGCCACCCCACGCCCTTCGGCCAGGGCGCCAAGCCCTTCGAGCGTCTTGCCCTTGACGTTTATGGCGCCGGCGTCCACTCGCAGGAGCGCACCGATTCGCTCTCGCATGGAGGCCCGCATGGGGGCGATGCGCGGCCCCTCGGTGGCAATGACCACATCTACGTTACCGATCTGGAAGCCGGCATCCCCGACTCTCTCCACCACGGCCTCCAAGAGCCGCGCGCTGTCCGCCCCCTTCCAGGTCTCGTCGGTGTCGGGGAACATCGTGCCCACGTCGTCGAGGCCCGCCGCCCCGGTCAGGGCGTCGATGATGGCATGCAGAACAGCATCCCCGTCCGAATGGCCCGCAGGGCCCGTGGGGTGGTCGATGGTCACACCTCCAAGAATGCAGGGCCGCCCCTCTTCGAGGCGGTGCACGTCAAAGCCCAAACCCACTCGTTCGTTCATTCTCTTGCTCCTCCTCGATTGGCTTCTTGGTTCGCTCGGCCGCGCAGGATGGCGGCGGCGTGAACGAGGTCCTCGTCTGTGGTGATCTTGATGTTGTCCCGGTCGCCTTCGACCAGAGTCACACTGCCCTCATAGCGTTCGAAGAGAGCGGCGTCATCCGTTGCTATCGCACCGTCTTGTCGCGCCTGGTCGAGAACCTTGAGGAAGCGTCTTGCGTCAAAGGCCTGGGGCGTCTGCGCTGCCCAGAGCTCAGAGCGGTCCAGGGTGCCCGAGACCTGCGTGCCATCTGCCGATGTCTTGATGGTGTCCGAGACGCGTACCGCGAGGAGGGCCGCACCATGTTCGCGAGCCCGCTCAGCGACCTGCTCAATTCGGGCGGACTGAACGAGGGGCCGGGCCGCATCGTGTACAAGGATGACCTGCGCGGTGTTACTGACGGCTTGCGCACCCGCGTGCACCGAGTCGGTCCGCTCCGATCCTCCAGCCACAACGGCGCTGACCCAGCCTTCGGGTTGCCCTGCACTCTCGGCCGCACGCGAAGCCTCCTCGCGCGCCTCATCCACCTGGTCAGGGGACGCCACCACGATGACCTCTCGCACGCAGCGCGCCTGTGCCAGAGACCTCAGGGCCCAGGCCAGAATCGTGTCTCCCTCTACCCGCAGGAACGGCTTGCGCGGTCCCGTGCCCATGCGCGTGGACTGGCCAGCCGCGAGGAGCACGGCGGAGACGAACGGAGAAGAAGGCATTTGGAATGGGCCCCGAAGGATCCGTAGGGTACGGGCTCCAACCGGGATGGGAACCACCCTCCCGATTCCAACCTCTCATCCACCCTTGTCCAACTCCGCCCTCCCCGAAGTTCCTGACGACTTCACCGGCCGTATCGTGCTGGGCATCGACCCGGGCACCCTGGTCGTGGGCTATGGAGCGGTGGTGGACCGCAAGGCGGGCCCGGTGCTGCTGGCTGCGGGAGTGCTGCGGGCTTCACCCAAAGAGGACGTGCCCCAACGCCTGGGCTACCTGGCCCGTGAACTCGAGGCCCTTATCGCTCGTCTGAAGCCCAGCGTGATCGTGGTGGAGGAGGCGTTCTGTGGAAAGAGCGTTCAGTCGGCCCTGCGCATCGGGGAGGCACGGGGCGTGGCCCTGGCCGCCGCAGCACGCTTTGGCTCTGAAATCGTCCAATATCCACCTGCCGTCGCCAAGCGATCGGTCGTGGGCAACGGTGCGGCCGGCAAGCAGCAGGTGGCCCGCATGGTGGCAAGAGCCCTGCATCCCGCAGAGCTCCCCGACAGTCTCGATGCGACCGATGCCCTGGCATTGGCGCTCACTTACTTGAATCGCGCCTCTCCATTGGGAACGCTTTGACCATGACCTCATCCAAGGATCCCGGATCTGATCGCGCCAACATCACCAAAGTTCCACGCAAGCGGGAGGCCACGGCCGATCCCCGGCCTGAACTGGAAGCCTCGGCAGAGCTGGAGGCCGGTCTGGCTCGGGTCTTCGAGGGCCTCGAAATCGTGGACCGGGATCTCCAGCTGGGCGGCAAACTTGTCGTGGACCTGGTGGGGTTCGACGGTGCGGGGCGGACGATCCTGACTCTGCTCGTGAACGGGGATGAGGACTCCCTTGCCCTCCAGGCTCTGGACACCCTGGCATGGGTCAACACCTACCAGGACCTGTTGGCTTCGCATCTGGGCCAGAGCGGGCAGTCCGCCGCTGAGAGTCCCCTGGTCGTGCTCATAGCCGATACATTCGAACCTCGCCAGGTGGAGCGCATGGGGCCGCTGATTCCTGCCTCCATAGCGCTCTTGCAGCGCTGCCGATTGGAGAGCGAACGGTCGTCGGGCATGTACCTGCAGGCCATCGTGGTCGAGGCACCTGAAGCGGAGGACACCCAAGAGATGTTCCTCACCTCACTTGCTGAGATTCCTCAGCAATGGGCACGAGATCTCATCGAGCGATTCGACCGCATGGACGGAGACGTGGAGTGCCGTGCCTCGGGCGAGCTCCTTGGATGGCGCTACCGGGGACTGCCCCTGTGCAGCGTACGGCCTACCGAGGGTGGGCTGGAGGGCCAGATCAGTGGGAGTGAAACGGAGACCATCATCACTGAAGAGGGGCACCTTGAGACCTTCGTGGACGAAGTGCTGAAGCTCTACTTGGAGGCCTTCGAACAAGCTGGCGCCGACGATCCGGACCTGCCGCGTGTGGAACTGCGCCCCACCGGACCGCAGCCCCACCTGAGTGCGGAAGAGCTCAAGGCCTTCCGCTAGGTCTGGGACAACCCTGAGGTGATTGCTCGGGGTATGGCAGGTGCAACCGCTGCCTGCGCCACTCGTCTGATCACGCGTGTCCCCTCCTTCCCCTGCATGGATCCGCGCGCTCGTGGGGTGGATCGTGGCGGCGACGTTTTTCCTGGGGCTTCAACGCTTGACCCCGACTCTCTGGGATCCTCCAGCGGCTCCCGTGCCTCTGTGCATCCTGGACCCTGAAGCCCCCGCGCCGATCCGCCGCATCAGCCCCAGGGCCTGGGGAGACCTACCCGGCGTCGGGCCCACGCGAGCCCTGGCCATGGCCGATGCGCTGTGGCGCGCCGGGGTCGTGGGTCCAGAGGGGGCCAATCTGACCGAAATCAAGGGGATTGGGCCCATCACTGCGGAGCGCATCTTGAACTCCAGCGCCATCGGGTCAATTCTCAGGTCTGGCGATTGGCTCCCTCGTAGTCCTCCGGTGGGCTCGCAGGCGGGGGAGTACACTTGTGGCGCGCTGCTCCCATGTCTCCCTCCCCCGAAAACACCCCGGTGAATCCCCTTCCCGCACCCCGGGTCGGCCCACCCGAGGCCTTGGATGGTCCTCGCCTGGACGAGGTCATCGCCGCCGCCCTGGCAGAGGACCGCGGGGCCGGGGACGTGACCTCCGAGGGCCTCCTGCCCGCGGCATCCAGGGCTCGCGCCAGGCTCGTGGCTCGCGATGCGGGTGTGTTGGCGGGCATCGGAGTCTTCGCTCGTACCTTTGAGCTGTGCGATCCACAGGTCGACTTCACCCTCGCGGCCCAGGACGGAGAGCGTGTCGAACCGGATCAGGAGCTGGCGATCTGCGTGGGGGCTGCGGCCAGCTTGCTCTTGGCCGAACGCACGGCTCTCAACCTGTTGCAGCGCATGTCGGGCATCGCCACCGAGACCGCTCGGTTTGTGGCGGCGGCTGCGGGGCAGGCTCGCATCCTGGACACCCGCAAGACCACCCCGGGCCTGCGCATCTTGGAGAAGTACGCGGTGCGTTGTGGTGGTGGTGAGAACCACCGCTTTGGCCTGTTCGATGAGGCGATGATCAAGGAGAACCATCTGGCCCTGGCCGGCTGCGACCTGGAGCAGGCCTTGGAGCGCCTGCGCCGAGAGGTGGGCACGGGTGTGCGGATTACCGCCGAAGCCAGCGACAAGGAAGAGGCGTGCGCCGCCGTTCGCGGTGGCGCGGACGTGATCCTGTTGGACAACTTCTCGCCCGAAGGTCTGCTCGACCTCTGCCCGCTCCTACGCGATCAGGCCCGTGACCTTGGGCGAGAGGTGGAACTGGAAGCCTCAGGCGGCATCCGGCTCGAGACGGTTGCGGCTTTCGCCACCACGGGGGTCGAGCGCCTCTCGATCGGGGCCTTGACCCACTCCGTGCAGGCCCTCGACCTGTCCCTGTATCTGGAGCCGCTGTCCGCTGAGCCGGAGGCGGGGCCGTGAGTATGCGGCGGGAAGAAGATGGATCCCACCTGCGATTGGAGTTCATCGCTGCGCATGCAGTGGGTCGTCGTGCTCGAACGGAGCTGCGGGAGTTCGGGTCCCAGCGGGGGATGACTGACCGTGCCCTGGAGACGCTGGAGTTCGTGGCAGGTGAGTTGATCGACAACGCCATCGACCATGGTGGGGGAGGAGGGGCACGTGAGGTCAGCGATGCCCAAGAAGGTGCGCAGGTGGATACGCACCTGCACGTGGCCCCCGACCATTGGGTGCTGACGGTCGCGGATTCCGGGGGTGAGCTCGACCGGGAGCTGCAAGATCGCATGGGGGAGAGTGATGGCAGTGCCTTCGATCCCTTGGGGGAGCGTGGGAGAGGCCTCTTCTTGTTGACGACGATGGTGGACGCCATAAACGTTTGCGCTCGCGAAGGTGGCCGTGGCGTCATGTTCCGGGTGGAGAAGGTCCATGGCGCACAGGATTGAGCTCGGTGCCCGCCGTCGCGTACCCATCAGCGGGGTTGCCGAGCACCGCAGGGGTGCGGCTGCCAGCGAAGCACGAGGCGGCCTACTCGGGCTCCTGCGCCGCATCGGGCTCCTGCTCATGCGCCAGCCACGTGGATTTGCATGGGTCCCCGCGTGCCTGTGGATGGGGCTGATCTGGTACGTGAGCAGCTTGTCCACCCCCCTGGGCAGCGACCCCCACGAGACCTTGGCCTTCTTCGCGAATCTGGCGCACCCATTTGAGTTTGGCGTTCTGACCCTCCTGTTCCTACCAACGGCCCGGCGCTTCCAGGGCTGGATCCAATTCGATCGTGAGACCTTGGGTGGTCGTGTTTTCTTGATCTTGACCTATGCGGGTGTTGACGAGTTTCATCAGTCGTTCGTCCTCGGACGCCACTCCTCGACCCTGGATTGGCTGGCCGATGCGATGGGCATGTACTGCACACTGAAGGTCGCCGCGTATATTTCCGATCCCGAAGCCACAAGCGCAGGGGTCGTCATTCGCTGTCTGTATGGGGTGTTTCTGTGCTGTATCGCGGCGAGCTTCACGTTCTTGGACGTGTAGGGGCAGAGGCGCGGAGCCTTAGCGAGTAGACTGCACCCCCCGCCCTCCCTGCCCCCAGTCCCGGAGACGACGCGTGAACCCCGATCCTCAGAGCTATCAGAGCCCCCTGTCCACCCGCTACGCGGGGGCGGCCATGCGCCACAACTTCTCTGACGACAAGAAGTTCAAGACGTGGCGGCAGCTCTGGATCGCACTGGCGGAGTCCGAGCAGGCCCTGGGCCTTGAGATCAGTGACGAGCAGATCGCTGAATTGCGCGAGCACGCCGACGACCTGGATCTGGAATTGGCAGCCGAGTACGAGTCGAGGCTGCGCCACGACGTGATGGCCCACGTCCACGCCTGGGGCGACGTGTGTCCCACTGCGCGGCCGGTCATTCATCTTGGCGCCACCTCCTGCTACGTCGGGGACAACACCGACCTGATCATCTTGCGTGACGGTCTGCGGATCGTGCGCGGGCAGGTGGTCAGCCTGATCGAGCGCCTCAAGGGGTTTGCTGAGGAGTGGCGCGAGCTGCCCACTCTGGGGTTCACCCACTACCAGCCCGCCCAGGCCACCACCGTGGGCAAGAGAGCCTGCTTGTGGCTGCAGGATCTGGTCCACGATCTCGAAGACCTGGACCACGCCGAGTCCTGCGTGCAATTCCGAGGGGTCAAGGGCACCACCGGAACACAGGCCTCATTTCTGGAGCTGTTCGATGGAGATCACGACAAGGTGCGCGAGCTTGACGAACGGGTGACCAGGAGCATGGGCTTCGAGCGCACCTTCGGTGTTACCGGACAGACCTACCCGCGCAAGCTGGACTTCCGCGTCTGTCAGGCGCTCTCCTCCGTGGCCCAGTCCGCGCACAAGTTCGCTACCGACCTGCGCCTCCTGGCCAACCGGCGCGAACTGGAAGAGCCCTTCGGCAAGCAGCAGATCGGCTCCTCGGCCATGCCCTGGAAGCGCAACCCCATGCGCTCCGAGCGCATCTGCGCCCTGTCGCGCTTCGTGATGGAGACCTTAGGCAATACAGCCCACACCGCCGCCAACCAGTGGCTGGAGCGCACGCTGGACGACTCCGCCAACCGGCGCTTGGCCCTGGCCGAGAGCTTCCTGGCGGTTGACGCCATCATGAACCTGTACCTCGATGTGGCTGGTGGTCTGGTCGTGAATCCCGCCATCGTGACGCGCAACCTGGATGCCGAGCTGCCCTTCCTGGCTTCAGAGAACCTGATGATGGAGGCCGTCAAGGCGGGAGGGGATCGTCAGGATCTGCACGAGCGCATCCGCGTGCACTCCCACGAGGCCGCGGCGGAGATCAAGGCGGGCGGCGAGAACACCATGAAGCGTCGCCTGGCCGAGGATCCCGCCTTCAGCGCCCTGTCCTCGCGCCTCGATGAGCTGCTCGACGGCAAGCACTTCGTCGGCCGGGCTCCGGAGCAGGTGCTCGAGTTCATCGCGGCCGAAGTGGATCCCATCCTGGAGCGCCACGCCGATCTGCTCGGGGCCGAGGGCGAAGTCACGGTTTGAGTCGCCCGTTGCCAGGTACCTTCCCGATGGGAGAGCGACCGGCTGGACGACCTTGGCACGCCAACACGCGCCTGGACCATTTCTGCATCGTGACCTGGGCCATGGAGCCCGAACGCTTGGCGCGGGCTCTACCTGAGGGAATCGAACCCCAGGTCTTCGAAGTGGATGGGCGTGAGTGTTCCCTCGCCTCGGCCGTGGCCTTTGAAGACCGGGACTTCCACTTCAAGGGGTGCCCGCTCGCGCGGATCTCCTGTGGCCAGATCAACTACCGGGCCTACGTTCACCGCGGGGAGCAGACCGGCGTCTACTTCTTCCGCACGGTGCTGGGCAGTCGCTGGACGGTCGTTCCGAGACGCCTCTGGTCCATGCCCTGGGTGCATGAACCGGTCGAGGTGGTCGGCCGCTGGGAGGGGTCGGAGGTTCGCACTCTGGACGTGGAGGCACCCGGGGCTGTGGGTCGGACGTCGATCCGGTTGGCAGCTGGAGAGGGTTCTGAGGTGCCGCCGGCCCTGCGCTCCTCGCAGGTGGCGGATCCTGCCCTGGGTTGGTTCACCCGGTACGATGGGCGCCTGGGTCGCTACAGCGTGTGGCATCCACCCCTGGAGGTGCAGGCAACACGCGTTGTCGTGGCAAGCGCGGGCCCATTGGAGGAGGCGGGTCTGGTGGATCCCGGACAGGCCCCCCTTGCTGCCCTCGCCCAACGCAGCGTGGAGTTCGACGTTCACCTGCCCCCCCTCATCGGCTGACCCGTTCCGTTCCGGAGAGTTGTCCAGGGATCCGCTCTCATGCACCGGCGGGCAGCGGTTAGCCTCCCCCTGCGATGAACTACCTCATCAGTGGCGCGACGGGTTTCGTGGGCACGCATCTCCTCAACCACTTGCGTGGCGGTGGGCAGGGAGTAGAGGTCATCAGTCGACGTCCGAACGTGGGCTGTGACTGGACGATGGAGAGCCTCCTGCCGGCGGTCCTGCAAGCCGATGTGGTCGTGCATCTGGCTGGCGCCGGCGTCATGGATGCGGCCTGGAGCCCCGCGCGCAAGCTCGAGTTGGAGCGCAGCAGGGTGGAGACCACCGCGCTCCTGGCACGAGCGTGTGTCGAGGCTTCCCGGCAGGGGCACACCCCGCGGCTCGTCTCGGCCTCGGCTGTGGGCTACTACGGCCCGCATGCCCCTGGAGAAGTGCAGGAGGAGTCGAGTCCACCTGGAGAGGACTTCCTCGCGCAGCTCTGCGTGAAGTGGGAGGGCGCCCTCTCCGTGGCGCAGGAAGCGGGAGTCCCGGTCTCGACCGTACGAATAGGAGTGGTGTTGGGGGCAGATGGCGGAGCCCTCAAGCGCATGCTGCTGCCCTTCAAGCTGGGCCTGGGTGGGCCCCTTGGTTCTGGGCGTCAGAGCTTCCCTTGGATTCACGTCCAGGACCTGGTGCGTCTGATCGAGTTCATTGCCCAGGATGGCGATCGTGCGGGGATCTACAACGGCGTGGCTCCGGGGTGTGTGGATCAGCGCACCTTTGCACGGACTTTGGGCCGCGCCATGGGCAGGCCTGCGCTACTTCCGGCTCCGGCTCTTGCCCTGCGCCTGCTCTTGGGCGAGCGGTCCACTCTTCTGCTGACGGGTCAGGAGGTTCGACCTTCCGCAGCACTCGCGGCTAGCTTTGAGTTCGAGCACCCGCTCCTGGCCGACGCGCTCGTCGACCTCCTCTAGGTCTCGTGGGTCGGCGCAGGGGCTGAGGCCGTTTAACTCCTCCAGCCGCGCATGCGCACCATCCAGAGTGGCGTCCGCAGCAGGATTCTCAAGTCGTCGGAGAGGGAGTACTCCCGGCGGTAGGCCTCGTCCTGCTCGAACTTGCGCTGATACATGAGGGCATCGTTACCGGCGTAGCCTGTCGTGATCTGCGCCAAGCCCGTGATTCCCGGGAGCAGGGCATTGCGTCGCGCGAAGTGGGGCACGTGCTTGCAAGCAAAGGAGTGGGTCTCCTTCATCTCGGGGCGCGGGCCTATAAACGTCATGTTGCCCTGCAGAATGTTCAGCATCTGGGGCAACTCGTCCAGGTGGGTCTGGCGCAGGAACTGACCGAAGGGCGGTACTCGGCCCTCGTCTCCTTTCTGCCAAGCCTCATACTCGGTCCCATGGGAGTCGTCCATGGTGCGTAACTTGTAGAGCTTGAATGGGCGTGTGCGGTGGCCGATGCGGTCCTGAACGAAGATCGCCCGCCTGAACGAACGGAAGCGAATTGCGTTGATCAGGAACAGAGGCAGGGTCACGGCAACGACCACCGGTAGGCTGACCAAGATGAGGAGGGTGTTTAGGATCGGGCGCCCGAATCTGGCGTAGATGCCGTGCGGTTGAAGCTGTTCCCAAGCGTGTCCATTCTCGCCATCTTGCGGGTTCTCATTGAGATTCAGACCACCGTCGTCCCACTCCAGCGGGGATTGCCAGGGCAACTCAGCTCCTGATTGGAGCGGAGCCACCGTCGTTCTGGGGCCTGGCGGAGCCTGAATGGGGTGTGGCATGACCGAAACGTGCGAGTGATCGAGGGGCGGGAATCGATGTCGGGGGGCGAGCTCGTGAGCCCTACCAGCGGGACACGACCCCCTTAATCCGTTGTATAGCGGTCAGGTGGGGCACATTCCATTGGCAATATGCACCCCCTTCCTGGGCGCTCAGGGTACATGCGCGGTTCCGGGTGTCCTCACCGCCGTCCACTTGGAAATCCCAAG
>PBIX01000062.1 GCA_002720975.1 Planctomycetota bacterium
ACCCAACGCGCGAGCACGTCCGGCTCTGCGGGGAAGAGCGCAGGACACGCCACACCCAAGATCCAAGCCACGTTCAATCCCATGGCGTGGATCCTAACCAAGCCAGCAGGAGTTGGGGGCTGGCCTATGCTCAGGGCAATGCGATGCGCACGAGACCCTCTGAGAGCGGGGGTACGTTCACTATCTGCTCAAATAGGTCGCCGCTCGGCAGGCTCAGCTGCAGGTTGTAGTCCCCGTTGGGGACACCGCTCAGGGTGACGCTGCCATCCGGCCCGGTCTGCAACCCGGATGGTCCGGTACTGACGCGTCCGGCACCAACCCACTCCGAAGCGCGCGTGCCGCGTTCCATGCTGATGAAATCCACCGCCACATTTCTCACTGGCTGGCCCTCTCCGGTGAATTCCACTCGGATGCTTCCAAGACGCCGTACCTCCAAGACCTGCTGTTGGCCGGGATCGGGTGCGTGCAGGGTGAACGTATCGGGCCAGAAGCCGCCGCTGGTGATTTGGACCAGATAGGACCCGGCAGCCAGGGGGCCGAATGCCACTTGACCACCAGCATCGCTGCTTGAGCGATCGAGCACGGTGCCTGACGGGGAGTGTTTAAGGCTTGTGCCTACTCCGTCGAGTGGTTGGCCCCTCTCGCTTGCCAGGGCCAGGATTGGGTGGTCGCACTCATAGTGCACGAGGATGGGCTCATCGGGGGTGCTGGGCCCAAGGGTCACCTCTTGTATCTGACCCACCGCATCTCCGGGCCCTGTCGCGAAGAGCAGGATGCGCGGCTCCGTGACGTTGTGGAGAACCAATCGGCCTTCTGGATTGACCCCCATTTCCTGCCAAGTCACCACAGAGTCCAAGGGGGGCGTACCAATGCTGACATGGGGCTCGGAAACAGGCTGACCACTGGAGTCCACGAACAGTAGGTGATGGGACTCACCCTTGAGTTCGAGCGTGATGCGGTCACCTCCAGCCCCTGACGTGGTAACCCATTGGGTCACGTGCAGATTGGTCATGTGGTCCATCACCGTGAAGATCATGCGCTCGCCAGGGGGCAGAGACATTTTGACTTCCAGGTTTTCGTCGAAGGTCTCAAGGCGAATCAGGCTCCCCGAGGATTCTGAATCACGGCCGACTTTCAGGAACAGTGCCTCTGGGACAGTCACACCCTCGTCCGGGACCAGCTTGATCACGCTGGGAGATCCGAAGTCCACGGCCACCTCGATCAGCTTGGGCTGCCCGGGCTGCACAGTGATCGCCGTATCGAGGCGGCGGTACATGTTCTCCGGCTGGATGGACAGCATGTGGTATCCCGCTTCGACCTGATCAAATCGAGCGTGCCCACTCGCATCGAAGGGCACGGGAGGGTGCCCACGCAGCATGCAGGTATAGGTGCTGAAGTCTTCAGCCTGTGCGGAGAGCAGTTGGACCTCAATGGACTCGAAGCGCTCCAAGACTATGGTGCCTGTGTTGTGGGAACTTGCCTCCACGGTCCCGATGAACAACTTGTGGGGGCTGAACCCGGCGGCGTCCACTCGCAAGGCCGCACTCACTGGCGCCAGAGCCAACCCCCTGAATTCACCTGAGGCATCCGTGTGCACTGGATCCTCCCAGGCGTCGAGCACTGCCGAGTTCGATGAGAATCTCGGGCTCACGACCGCGCCGACTACAGGCTTTCCGGTCGCCGCGTCAATCACGCGGCCGAAACCCTTCAGGGGACTCGTCAGTTCCAACTCCACCAGGGTTCTGCCCTCTGACTCTGGGACCCGTACCACCAAAGAGTTTGCCGTGGCCATTTCCGAAGGGGCCAGCCCATCACTGCTTGCCAAGAGATGCACGTCGCCACGGGGCACTGCATCTAATACGAATCGCCCGTCGCTTGCGTTGTGGAACTTCTCCGTTACACGGAATGCGGCGTAGTCTCCCCAGTACGTCACCTCAAAGTCACTGACAGGAGCCCCCTTGTGGACGCAGCGACCCTCGACAATCCCCGCCCGAGATAGATCCAGGTAGAAGCCTTCCGAGTTCCCTGCGGCGGGCATGTTGAATGGACCAAATGAATTCGTGGCGAATCCATCCGCGCTCACCCGCACATGGACTTCGGCCTCCGGCAAAGAGTCCATGGTCACAAGCCCATCTGCTGGACTGCGGAAGTGGTAGTCCATCCACCCCTCTTGTGTCTTCCACCGCGCGGAGACCAGGGCATTGGCCAGAGGTTGAGCGTTGTCGCCTCGCACGTACAAGAGAAGTCCAAAGCCCGTCGCCCAAGGCAGGTCAACGAGCACGCTCTGTGGATCATCGAGATAGACTCGCTTCTCAGCGGGCATTGTGCCCTTTCCCTGCAATCGGAAAATGTACTCACCCGCCCCCATCCAGGGGATCGAGTTGAAGGACCAGGCTCCGTCTGAACCCACACGAATAGTGGCCAGAGGGTTGCTCCACTCATCGCGCAATGCCCCGGGCTTGCGATTCCACTCGCCCATACGGACGAGGATCGAGCATGCCGCAAGCGTCTCCGGGTCCGGGGCTCCGGTCACCTGCCCACTAGCCTCGAAGGATGCTGAGAGCATCAAGGTGATGTTCCCACCCGCCGCTCGGTGTTCACCTCGCCAGAGTGGACTGGTCAGGCCTTCACTCGTGGCGAGAAGAACGGACTGGTTGGGCAGCGGGCAGAGGTTGACGAGACCATCCTGATCGGACGTATAGCTACGTTTCACGAGCCGTTCGTGCTTGCCCCCGATCCAACCCACTGACTGCACGTGCGCTCCGATGACAGGCTCTCCGCCCGTATCCACAACCCGGATAAGGACCGGATCTACGGACTCCAGCTCCAAGGCAATGAACTCCTGCTCGGGCTCAACCTCTACCACTGCGGCAAGATGCCGTGGGGAGGTCACGTAGACGTAGCTGTCCTGTACTCCCTCCTTTGGCTCCCGCGCGAATCCGAAGTGCGCCACAGGCGTAGCATCGGAATCGACGCCCACATCCAGGTCCCGGCCTGCATCGTGCTGCGGTCCCCAGCCGAGGGCCTCTGCCCACCAGGGCGTCTGGTTGGTTCGGTTTACAGCGGGCCAAGCTCTCCAGCTCGCCATCGCGCCCTTCAGGCGCAACCCCGTTCCCGGATCGGCCTTCCCCTCAAGCACCATGGCGTCCAAGCTCGTGCGGGAGCTGTCTTCTCTCACGGGAGCGCTCCCCAGAGGCGCTGCGGCAGGGGATTCCGCGGACGCGTCCATGCTCTCAGCCTCGGTCGAGGCACCCATCAGCGTCCCCTCTGGCGCATCCGTCGTTACCGTCCCCTCGGATGCGGCTTTAGTGCCCCCCCCCACTCCGATGGGAGGCCCCGCCAGGGCCTCATCTGTGCCCCATGGCACACCCATCGCCGTGAGCACCCCAATGATGACGAGGGCGGCCGCCGCACACAGGAGAAGGGCCTTGGATCCAGACATGGTGGCCTCCCCTAGTGGTACCCGCCGGAGTTATTGTGACCGAAGTGTCGGCACGTGGGTGGAAAAATGCCTGGTCCACCCGGTCCATTGCAGGGGTCGCAGGCCAACGCTTCTGATGCAGTACCTATAAGGCCCAGCAACACCAGGCTCAGGAGCAATAGCCCCAGCCGTGACTTAGTTTGTTTGTAATGTTTCATGCGTGAGGTGCCATGCAAGTGGTCCGAGCTGATCTTCGATCTTGGAAAGGCTCGAAGAAAAACCCGGCGAGAGTGGGGCGTGTCCGATCCGTGCACTATCCCCGTAGTGCGCGGCATAGGCGAATAGTGAACGGTCTTCCCAGCTTCCATGGGAATCCAAGATTTCAGCAGCGAAGGCGGCCGTGGCCAGATCCTCCACCGTCAGACTGCAGAGCAAGGCGCCGAGACTGCAGAGGGTAGATTCGGGATCCAGTTGCGCCGCCCGCAGGTAGGACTCCGCAGCTAGTGCCAGACCTCCCAAGTCAACCTGGGATTGAGCGATGAACGACCAGGCGCTTGCTCGCACCCGGGGAGCCGTACGGGGTGTGGTGCAAGTTCGAGCGAGGCGGTTGCCCTCGTAGAATTCACCCACGTCCATCAGCGCCTTGGAGTGGCAAACCCGAAGCGCATCTGTGTCCATCAGACGGCGCGCGCCGTGGATGAGCCTCAAGGCTGCGGATGGACGCATGTCCCCTAGTCCGAGGGCCAGCTCTTGGAAGAGCTTATACACGGGATCATCCACCCCGCCTTGGAACCAAGCGGCCTCCGTTGACGCGTCCTGCGACCCTTGACTCACCTCTTGCAGTTGCTGTGCCTGCCGCGCGATCTCTTCCGCGCTTGGGGCTGAACCGTGAGAAGGGTGGTGAAAGTCCCTTGGACTTGAGGACGTTATCAACTCTTCCGAACCCGCCCTCATCAGGGTGGCCAACTCCTCCCTGAAATGAACAACCAAATGCTGTTCGGTAGGCGTCCATCGCTCCCGCCAGGCCCCCTTGCTCGGAATAGGATCGACAATGGCGGATCCCAACTCACAAGGTTCGACCCGGAACAGCGCCGAATTCTCTTCGCGCGCCGTCTCATTCAAGAGCTCTCGCAGCTCCGGGTCCAACGTTCGTGACTCTGTCAATTGTTCCACAACGCTCATGCTTGCTCCATCGAGGCGCGCTCCTCTTGGCCGGCCCACGCCCGTGCGCGGCCGATGGTTTTCACTGCCGATTGAAAAACTCGGCGAGCCTCGGATCTGCTCACGTTCCTCAATCGGGTAAAATCGTCTAGTGTTCGTCCTTGAACAAGGAGTTGGTGGAACGCCACGCGCTCCCGATCGGGCAGCGCATTGGCAACAATGCACGCCGAACGCAAATCCCCGTGGTCAATACCCAGCACGGCGCGTAGGAACTGAAAGCGGGGGGAGAGGGGCTCATCAACGGCTTGCCCTGTCTGATCCAGTTCCTGGTCACGTGCGTGCAAGACGTCGGCCGTGCGACGAAAAACGCCGCTGAGCCAGTACTCCAGAGGTGCCGAGTCCGTCCCCTCCAACTTGTTGAACCTCGCGAGGTCCCAACTCAACGCCACGCGAGCACGCTCCACAAATGGTGGGACGTCAAACAACAGGCAGGCATGGGCCAGCCAACGTCGCGAGCCTTGGATCAGGCCAAGAGGGTCGCCGTCGGCCAGCGCGAGCAGGCGACCTTGCTGGTTCTTACCCGCCAGCAGGTGCTGAACGTCCAATAAGGACAAGATCGTACCGAGCTTCCCTCCCACGGAATGGAGGGGGCTCGCTCCGGCAGATGGGAGTGCGCCTGGTAAGTGGTGGGGTTGCATGGGGGCCGGGGCGGTGTCGATGAACGCCCATGGACCCAAACTAGGCGGAGTGCCCAAGAACCCGGGCATTGCTCTTATCTGCCCCCGGTTGAGAAGGTGGCCTAGAGGCCCGATCTGAGCCCCTGCCCAACCCCAGCCAACCCTCACAGGTCTCTGCCAGTACGTGACTTACGACGACTGGATGAGAATAGACACGCCCCCGTTGCCACCCTCGCCCTGCCTCTTGCCGTTAGGCCCGGTTTCCCCTTTCAGCGAAGACTCATCGAGAAGCAAGTTATCCACATGAGCCGCCTTGATGCACAGGAAATAGGCACACCCACCCCACTGCTAGCGCGGCTCAGGTTCAGGCGGAGGCCGAAAGAACACTCTCTCGCGGGACAGGATGTCATCGCATGAATCCATGACCGAAGCCTGCAAGCCCATCAGGTCGCCACCCTCAAGAATCGCCACGGCCGCCGTAGCCGCCTCGCTCAAGGACGCGGGAATGCCATCCCCTCCTGCGAACTTGCGCACAGCCTCCAGTTGGGATTCATCCCGCCCCAAGGCGATCGCGCACACCGCAGCCGTGCGCAGACGGACGTCGACATCCGCATCATGCAAGGTCTGCACGAGCACCTCGCGCACGTCCTCATGATGATCAAGCCACCCAAGGGAGAACAGGATGTTGGCCTTGAGAACAGGATCACGCTCGCGATCGGCCAGGCCAAGCATCTGCTTGCGAACAGCGCTCGTCGAGCGGCCACAGGATCCCAAAGCCCGCAACCAATTCTTTTTGACGCTGGAGTCCTTTTCCTTGCGCAACATTGTCTTGATGAGCTTCAGTCCGCTTGAAGCACCAAGCTGCTCAAGCCCCACAGCGCACTCATTGCGAACGCGAGCTTCCTTGTGGTCACCGTAGTACTCGAATATTTCCCACCCGCTGGCCGGAGCCACCAGCCCCATGGTGTGCAGGGCTCCCACAATCATGCCGGTTCCCCCCCAAGTCACCAAGCCGCTCTGGAGTTCCTTATAGACGTATTCCCGTGCCGCCTTGTCATCCGTGAATGCCAAGCGAACAAAGCGCCCAGCCCGCCCAGCGGTGATGGTGAAACCGCTCTTTGTGCTCTTGAGCTCTTGTTTCACCTCCGCTGGAGTGAACGCTCGGCCGTGGGTGTCGCCATCTGCCGGTACATAGGGCTCTCTGGTCAGGAAACGCAGAGGCGCCCGGAGTCCCTCAGGCATGGGATCATGTTTGAGGCCCGCCCGGCGTCGGGCGTTGACGAAGCACCAGACCATCTCATCTGCGGTCATCTCGAAAGCCACGCACTGCAGCAACTCACCGGCTGGCGAGAACCACAGGTGCTGCGGACTCGCAACCACGCCTTCTGCGTTCTTGGCCAGTAGTTCATCGCGGATGGCGGCCTCCATGTAGCGGGCCTCGTCCCGCGAGAGTCCGGCCTGCTTCGCACTCGAGCTGCGCTTCTTGTCCTGGGCATCCAGACAAGCCACCAGATTGACGGTCTCCTCGGAGAGAGCCCGCACGCGACGATCTGAGTAGATGTCGTCCCAGAATTGATCGGAGCGGGCCTCGTCGTCGGACAGTATTGAGACAAACAGGATCCTCCCCTCCTCCTGCGCACGCGCACGCGCAGAGGCGTACTCCTTCTCCCATGTGATATCCCCCACCGTCGTGGCAAGAAATAGTGAAGTCAGCAAAGGGATGAACATGGGAACGGCTCCCCATCCTACGGCTCAACCCCATTCCTTATTCGGAATTCCAGCCCGAATTCGACACCAACCTGCCCACAGGAACCCCGTAGACTGCGCCCGGCGCCAATTGGTGCCCTACCCATGAGAACCCATCTCCTCCTGGCACTGCTCGTCCCCTTGGGGATCGATTCAGAGGGTGAGCGGTTGATGGCCGACCTCCACCGGCAGTGCGGGCCGACCAGTTGGTCGAATCTTCAGGGGATCGAGGGCTGGGAAGGTTTTGCCTCGGCACTTGAACGCGACGGCACGTGGCTGCGGGAGCTCTTGGATTCCGGTCCCGTTCGCCAACCCGAACGGGTGCTGATGTTCTTGCATGATCTGTGGCAAGCCGACCCCGATCTACACCATCGTCCCATCGATCGTTCCATGGCCACCGCCTGCGCCTTGGCCTTCGGCATGAACAATGTGAAGACCGAGGTCATGCGTGCACGGTTCGATTACTATCGCGACAGTCATGCGGCTGGCCTGCTAAACGCCTGCTACGCTGGACTTTCGACCTGGGAAAGGAGGTTTCTTGCACGCGGAAGCCAGTGGGGTTTCCTGTCGGAGGCCGAGTCTCTCACGTTCCTGCGTGACACCATCACCTGGCCCCGCGCCCAGTACACACGTGCCTGTTGGCAGGCGCCCTACCGCTCCTTCAACTGCCTGGGTGACACGGTCCAAGGTCCAGAGTACTACCGGCCGTTCCGAGGGTCCTTTGCCGCCGCGCCCCAAATGGTCATCACCGTAGGCGGAGTCTGTGGCGCCCTCTCCAACCTGGGCGCCTCCGCGGCCATGGCGAATGGGATTCCCGCCGCAACGATGGGTGAACCGGGGCACTGTGCATACACCGTCAAGGTCGACGAGAAGACCTGGCAACCCGCCTACTCCCTGTCGTGGAAGCGCTCCCTACACACGAGCTTCTACTCGAACTCCTGGCCGGGCTTGATGCTCACCGAGGCCTGCTACTCAGACAGTGCGGCCATGGCAAAGTCCGGCGATCTGGCTCGCAGGGCTCACGCAAAGGAAGCGGCCGGAGATATCGAGAGAGCGGATTGGCTCTGGGGGCAAGCTCTCAAGGCGCACGGGCTCAACTTGGATCTTTGGGAACAGTGGGCGACGTTCGGTGAACGAACGAATCAAGGCCCACAGTGGTGGCGCACTTTTCACGATGCACTCCTGCTGGGGTTGGGCGAGCACGAGGAACCCACCTGGTCTGTTCTCTCAAGGCGCGTCTACCCGAAACTCATCAAGGGCCTCGACGCCTCGTCGAGGAGTCGGCTCTTCATGGATTGGGTCCGCAGGCTGAAGACCTGGGGCGGTGGTCGCTGGAACGTTGAAGGCGCCTGGGCGTGGATGCTGAAGGAGGTGGCAATCGATCAACACGCGCAGCTGGTACGGGACATTGGAGGTGAGGTGCTGAGTTCTTCGGATTTCGGACCCGCCTACGTCAGCTGGCTCCTGACCCGGTACACACCCGAGTCGCCAGAGTGGGACTCAATCCTCGCTGGCGTGTTGAAGGCCTCAGGTGCGAGCGATGAGGCGCATGCCGCCTTGCGCCAGCTTGCCCGCAAGGCTCTGCCCGACGCAGCGGAGCGGGGAGACGTAGGCACGTTCCAGACCATCGGGAAGGCAGCGGCCCGCCTCAGTCAACCCCAGTCCATGGAGGGTCTCGAGCCCTTCGAGGGTGAACTCCTGTCCGCTGGAGGACTCCTGCACGTCTCGGGACGCGGCAATCGGTGGGACTCGCCCGAACACCACTGGGGAGTACTGGGCGAGCATGGAGGCGCGTGCCACACAGACAACGGAGCATCGTTCATCGCCGTGCGCCTTGCGCACCACGCCAGACTCACGGGCCTCGTTATTCAAAACCGCAAGGGCGGCAACATGTGGAGGGCCGGGGGCTCACGAATCGAGATCAGCGCCGATGGCAAAGAGTGGCAGCAGATCGGAACGCTGCAGGGGACGAAGCCCATCTACCGTGTCGACCTGACGGAAACGGACCACAGCGGCATCTGGGTGAGGATCGTCAAGGACACCAACTGCCTGCACCTGCGACGCTTTCTGGTCTACGGTCAAAAGCGGAGCTAGAAGATGCTGCACGCCCTCGCCACTGTCATGACCCCTGTTTGCCTGGCCGCACTCATGCAGCCCGGGGTCAAGGACTCCATGGCCTTCGGGGTTGGCCGACAGACGGCGGCTGAAAAGGACGCGGTGCTCTTGGTCCTCGCCCACGGATCGGACTGGAATACCCTGGGCGAACGCATGTTCCACGAGTTGTGGAATGACTCGGACTTCGCATCTGCGGTGGGCTGCGTGCTGGCCGACGTGGACGTACTTCAGTCCCCGAGCGCGGAGTCCAAACAGGCCAATGATGCGCGCAACAAGGGCTGGGTCGAGAAGGGCAGCGGACTGCGAACCTACCCGGCAATCCTGGCCTATGCCCCCGATGGAACGCTCATCGGCTCGCGCCAGGGAGCGGATCTCCCGCGCAAGGTGGTTGAGATCCGCGCGGTGACGCTGCAGCTCGCCGCCGATTGTCGGAAGTGGGTGGAGTTGACCGCTGCTACCGCCAAGGCCAAGGCCGGTGCAGACCCCACAACCGAGCTCACCCTTCTGATACAGCGTGATGGGCTCCCCCTCGCTCGCCATCCCTCCTTGTTGGAGGACCTGCGACGCCTGGACCCGGACGATGCCGGCGGCCATCTCGCTCGCCTGTCTCTCCCCCACTGGAACACCCTAGTGCAGCAGGCCACGTCGCAAGCCCAGGCCGGCAAGGGCGAAGAAGCCGAGCAGCGCCTGCTGGGGCTTCTGGCGAACACGGCCTACACCCGAGAACAACGGGCGGGCTTGCACCTGGCCCTGGGGAGCGTGTATCGGCGCTGGGCCGATCACGACGAGCTCGCGGCAAAGCACATGCGGACGGCCTCGACCGTGGCACCCGACTCCGTTTGCGGTATAGCGGGGATGCGGCTCTACCTGCGTCTCTACGGGGGCCCCTCCCTCTTCATGGGCTGGGAAGATCGCCACACCACGGACACCGCCGCTGCCAACTGGGTGATCGAGGATCTACCTGCGGAGCTGGAGGCGGGCGTCTACACGCTTCGACTCAAGTGCACACGGGGGGGCAGCCTGATGCTGACGGGAGCGGCTCTTTGCGTGGACGGCAAGCCCATCGTTCTGGGACCTGGCGAGGCTGAGCTGGCAGGCAAGGGGAGCACCTTGGAGCTCGAGTTCACACTCGACAAACCTCTTTCCAACGCCACCTTGCAGATCATCCTCGGCGAGAGAGCCAAGTCACGCGGCGAGCTGACCTGGACCCGATTGCGCTAGGCACGGATCCAGGTAGTGCATCACTTGATGGCTCTTGAGAGCGCCGAATAGCCTCCAACGACAGGGAGGTGCAGGTGGCTTGCTGTCAGGTCTACCGTGAGCTCCGTCCCCGGCTCGGGCCAGAGGGTGAAGTCGCGATCGCTGGAGAAGATCATCAGACCGATGCTGGCGCCCTCCGGAATGATCTGGTCATCAGGCTCCAGATCAAAGAACAGGGTCACTGCCTCCCCAGGCGTCAGGGGTGCGCCCTGCTCGGGCGACACGTAATAACGAGAGCCTTCAGCCCCCTCTTCAAACACGCAAGGGCCTGCGAGGGAGGCGTGGTTCTGCGGGTCAGCCCACCCACGGGTGATGATATTGTCGTTGATGCTGCGGCTATCCGTCCAAGGCAAGGAGACGAGCCAGACGGACAGGTTGGCTGCAGACTTGCTACTTGCGACACGCAGCTTGATGCGCGCGGTGCCCGAGAGGTGTACGGGCCTCTTGAGGGGCTTGGTGGCATAGAGCAGGCGATGAATGGATGTCTCGGCAGCGGCCAACTTGGCTCCCGAGACCGAGGCGTCATCCACCAGGGTCTCGGAGCCCTGATTTCGGGCAGACCGCATGACCAGGGTCCCGCTGTCCTGTCCGCCCTTGCCCAAGAACACGGTGACGTCTTCCGCCTCGGGATGGGGGTAGTTGGCGTAGGCCGTCGGCTCACTGCGCTTGGCACCTTCCCGAACGATCAGCGAGCGCGGGTCCTTCTCGACGCCGTTTTTCACGCCACAGACGTAGCGCGTGAACCAGCGGTTCATCTGCTCCATGGGCGGACCTCCTCCGTGTCCGCCTTGGTGAAAGAAGACGCGTGAGGGAACGCCCTTGGCCTGCAGTGTCTGGTAGATGCGGACGCTGTGGTTGGGCATCACGTTCCAGTCATTGAAGCCGTGGGCAAGGAAGGTCGCCGCCTTGAGCGAGCCGAGCTGGTTGCCGTAGTCACGGCCCGCCCAGAACTCGTTGTAGTCACCCGCCTCACGGTCGTGTTTGGCCATGAGAATGTCATCGCGTACATCGCAGTTGCACGTCTCACGCATGTCCGGATTACCGCTATTGATGAAGTCGTAGAGAACGTCAATGTCCTCTCCCATCCATCCGCCCGGGTGGCGGACGAGACCGTTGGCCCGATAGTAGTGGTAGTAGGAGGTGTTGGGCGCAATGGGAATGATCGCTTCGAGACCATCGACACCCGTGGTAGCGGCGGCCAGGGGCAGGGTTCCGTTATAGGAGGTGCCTGTCATGCCCACCTTGCCGGTGCACCAGTAGGCCTTGACCTCTTCCTCCCCGTCCACTTCGGTGAATCCACGGGCGCGACCATTCAGCCAGTCGATGACCGCCTTGGGAGCCAAAGCCTCGTTCGCCCCGCCAACCGTGGGACAGCCCTGGGACAGACCCGTCCCGGGTGAAGCCGAGTGTACGACCGCGAAGCCACGGGGCACCCAGGTCTTGATCTGTGAGCGCGACATGAGCGGCCGCTTGCTCTGGTGCTTGATGGGGGGCGCACTGTTGCGCTCTGGCGGCGTAACGCCGACCTCATGGCTCGGATTCCAGAAGTAGCTCTTTCCGCCGCCGCTGGTCCCAGAAAAATAGGGGCTGGTCTCATAGATCACGTGGACGCGCAGGTCCTGGGAGTCCGTCTGGCCGGGTCGCGTGACGTCCACGTGGACGCGATCGAGGGCTCCGTCCCCATCGGAGTCGAACTCCGTTTCCACCCACAGGTCGTGCTGGATCCAGTCTTTGGACTCCGAGAATGCGTCCACAATGACGGCTTGACCGTCGGCGAACTCCTGTTTGGCTTTGCCTCGCCGCTGCGCGAGCGCATCAGTTGTGGAGAGGCAAAGGGCAGCGGTAAGGAACAGCCAGGAGGTGTTGATTGAGTGCATCATGGAGGGGCAGTGCTGTAAAAAGGGAGTCGTTACTTTGGGGCCTTGAGGTCTTCGTAGAGGAAATCGATGGTCTCCCAGCGTGCCCCTACGAGGACACCGAATTGGAGTTGTGCGCCGCGGGGCAGATCGCTTGGGGCCATACAGGAGGCACTGACGGTCTTTTTTCCACCGCCGAATTGGTAGTTGGGGTAAATCCCGAGGTCCTTTCCCTTGCTGGAGACCCAGCGAAAACCACGGATCAGGTCGTAGTCACCCGAACCCTTGGCGTGGACCTCCGGGACGGTAACCACGTGGGATTCCAGCTTGGCCTTGGCCTGCTTGAGCTCGCTGGACTTGGCCGACTTGGCCTTGCTTCCCATGGGGAGATTCTCCACCACGATCTCGGGGCTATCGTCCAATTCCAGAACGGCGACCAGCCCTTCCCTCTCGACGTCGGTGAGGCGGAATTCATACACCCGGTAGCCAAGCCCCCCGCTGGACGACTCCGATGAAATGAGCTCGTCACTCCCAGCGGCCCGCAGATGGACCTTGTCCACGTCCATGGCACCCTCCTTGATCGTGACCTTAAGCAGTTGGACCTCACGCACGCCTCCCTGCAACTCAAACCCACCCTCCTTCAGGTCCTCTTGTTCCCACGGATGCACGTCGGCCAGCGCTTCGTGATCCAGAGTCACCCAGCGCTCCTCACCTCCATGCAAGAGCTTATAGCTACCTGCAATACGCGGGACGGTCTTGAATGGCTGGGCCTCTTTTCGAAACTCGATGGAGATGATCGCGCTATCGGCTGGCAACCAGGCGAGCCGCTTGCTGCGTGGGTCACTATCTCCCTCAACGCTGAGATCAAACATGTAGCTGCTCGTCTTCAACACCTCGCCACTATCCGTCTTGACCTCTTCCACCTCGGCGTCGTCAATGCGCCACATGGTCGCTGCCTTCTTGGCGGGAAACTCTTGCAGTAGCACCAGGTTCTTACCGAACTTGGGGTCGCGGACGAGCTTGTAGTCCTCGGTGCCAAGGGGACCCCCGAGCAAGAGGACGGCAAGCAGCAGTGATTTCATGGTGTCTTCCTCCGGAATCGGTCAACCTGGGGGGCGGCGGTCGCGGGTCATCCTAGGCAATGGCCTCGGATTGTGGCCCCTGAAGCAGCGTTCCGGGCAGGAAGCTGCATTAGGTGCGCAGAATGGCGTGACGAAAAGGCCGCACTACGAGACAATTACAGCCAACACGCTGGAACTCCAAGTACCTTGATCCCCATGACAAGCTCCGCCCACATCCTTGTAGTTGCCGCCCTGGCTTTCATCGGGCCCGCCGCAGCAGTCCCCCATCACTGCGATGGCTCCGACACCCCGGCCGAGAAACGTGCCGACGTTGACAAGGAAGGACCCTCGCCCATCGTCATCTATGTTCTGGAAGCCAAAGGCTCGGGCTGAAGCGCCAGCAAACGGGCCCGTGCGGCCGTGGATTCCATGGAAGGCGTTGATCGGATGCTGGTCAGCGGAACCCGGGTTTCGTTCACCTTGAAGAAGGATGCCAAGGTAGACGAGACGGCGCTGAAGGCTGCCCTCAAGAAGGGCAAGCTCTCTTTTGTCTCACTCACCTCAACCAAGCGCCTGCCAGCCAAGGCCGCTTATATCATCAAGACCCCGGGACTGACATGAGCCAGCACCTCCGCCAAGGTCCGTGAGACCTTGATGAAGGAAGTCCCCGGCCTCCTCGATGCCTCCATCGGCACCGAGATCATCTTGCAGATGAAGAAGGAAGGGCCGCTCGACACGGAGAAGGTGGCGGCCGTCCTGAAGACTCACAAGGTCAAGATGAAGGGCAAGCCCAAGAGCGACAAGTCACGCATCCTGTAACCGTGTGACGGTAGAGTCCCCTGCTACTTGCAGCAGCCAGGGGATCCTTTGATCTTGCCGCACCCAGCGCATCGTGCTGCACTCTCATCGCAGCACGCCTCCGTTCCCTTGACCTCGCCGCAGGCGCACAGGGCAGCCTTGCTGCCGAGATCTTCCTGACAGCAACCGGGGGAACCCACGGCCAGGCCGCAGTCGGCACAATCGGAAACCGAAGAGCGCGTGGAACCACAGCTGGCGAGGGACGCGGCGGCGATGACGGTAAAGGTCAGAAGGGTCTTCTTCATGGAACAGGCCGGTAGGAGTGGATGAGAAGTGGTGGAGAAGACAAGCAGGATACCACGGTTACGACTCCACGGCGGCCAAACACCAGGCCATGTACTCCGTCCGCAACCTGATGCTGGGAGGACCCCTGGAGTGAGCAAGCGAATCGGGGTGACCGCAGGGCTCCTCTATGCGCTATCTTGGTGCGGTATCACGATGAGGACTCTCTCCACACTCTTGAGCAGCGGCGTACTTGCCCTGCTCCTCTGCACCGATACTCCAGCTCAGAGGTTGGGGCAACCCGCGCCGGCCATCACCCTGGAGCACGCTTTCCAGGGGCCGAACTCCGAGGCCATCACCCTGGAGAGCCTACGCGGCAAGCTGGTCGTGCTGGAGTTCTGGGCAACCTGGTGAGCACCCTGTATGGGTGCCGTGCCGCACCTCAATAAGCTCGCTGAAGAACTCAAAGACGACGAGGTCCAATTCCTCTTGGTGACGGACGAGGCTCCGGCGCACATCGAGTCGTTCCTCAAGGAACGCTCCCTGCCCGGCTGGATCGGCGTCGACTCCAACAAGGACACCTTTGGCCGCTACGGCGTGAGCACCATCCCCGCGACCTTCGTGATCGACGCCAACGGCAAGCTGGTCCTGCAGAGCTCGCCAAGAGGCCTGACCGCCAACCTCTTGAGGCGCATCGCCGAGCGCACGCCCAAGCCCGAGCCGCCCAGGCCCGTGTTCATCGAACCCGAGTCCTTCAGTGAACGCGGCGGCTGGATGGTGGACCAGCAGGTGATGGACCTGATGGGATCGCCCTATGTGCTTGCTCACGGCCTGGGCATACCCGTGCCCGATTGTTCCGGCACGGTGGATCTTCCCGGTCCGGGGACCTACCGCGTCTGGGTGCGGACCCGCGATTGGGTGGCACCATGGAATGCCCCTGGCGCGCCGGGCCGATTTCAGGTTCTGCTCGATGGCACGCCCCTGAAGACCGTCTTCGGTACCGAGGGCGAGGCGTGGCACTGGCAGGACGGGGGTACCTGTGAATTGAAGGACGAGGTCCAGGTCAGTCTGCACGACCTCACCGGCTTCGAAGGCCGCTGCGATGCGATCCTGCTCTCTGCCGATACGAGCTGGGTGCCACCTCACGAGGGCGAGGAGCTGGCCAGGTTGCGTACGCGCTGCACGTCCCTGGGACTGGAGTCGACGGACGGTGGACGGTTCGATCTCGTCGTGGTGGGCGGTGGTGTGGCAGGCACGTCGGCCGCCATCACGGCCGCGCGCCAGGGCCTGAAGGTGGCGTTGATCCAGGATCGGCCGGTGCTTGGCGGCAACGGCAGCTCTGAGGTGAGGGTGTGGCCCGAGGGGCACACGAATCAAGAACCCTACCCCCACGTGGGCGACGTGGTGTCCGAACTGATCCGGCACAAGGGCCCCGGAGACGGCAACTCCCGTGATGGGCACATATATGATGACGAGCGCAAGCTCGCCCTGGCCCGCGCAGAGCCCAACCTGCGCCTGTTTCTCAATCAGCGCGTGAATGCCGCGGAGGCCCGCGACCAGAAGGTCACGGCCGTCACCGCCCAGCACACCAGCAGTGGACGCCGGACGCGCATCACCGGCACCCTCTTCCTCGACTCCACCGGTGACGGCGTGTTGGGTGCACTCGTGGGAGCCGACCACGAAATCACATCCACCGGCCACATGGGTGCCAGCAACCTCTGGAACGTGGCCGCCACATCCAAGAATGAGTTCCAGCTGCGCTGCGAGTGTGACGACGCGGGGGATCCCCTGTCCCTTGCCTTCGACCAATCCACATCGCCCGCCCCCTTCCCCCGTTGCCCTTGGGCGGTCGACCTCAGCGAGCGCGACTTCCCAGGCCGACAGAAAGACGGCGACAAAAGGAACCCACTAGGCAAGCTGGGCGCCTGGTTCTGGGAGAGCGGTTTCGACCTGGACCCGATCAAGGACATGGAACGCATACGCGATCTCAACCTGCGCGCCATGTACGGAGCCTGGGACACGCTCAAGAACGTCGACGGCCTGTACCCCAACCACCGCCTCAAGTGGGCTGCCTACGTTGCTGGCAAGCGCGAGTCCCGACGTCTCATGGGGGATGTTGTCCTTGTGGGCGACGACTTCCGCGACCTGAAGCCCTACCCCGATGCGGCGTTCCCGTGCAGCTGGCACCTGGACCTGCACTTCCCCGAACCCACCTACCATAAGGACCAGGACCCTTTCATTGCCGGCTTCACCCACAGCGAAGACTATCGCTACAAGGGCCCCTACTGGGCGCCCTACCGCGCGCTCTACAGCCGCAACATCAACAACCTCTTCATGGCGGGCCGCAACATAAGCGTGAACCATGAGGCCTTGGGTGCCGTGCGCGTCATGAAGACCTGCGGGATGATGGGCGAGGTCGTCGGCAAGGCAGCCTACCTGTGCGTCCGACACGGCTGCGACCCGCGTGGCGTCTACACCGATCATCTCGACGAGCTCCTCGGGCTACTCGAGCTCCCTGGACGCGCGCGCCGCGAGACCATCGGCGCCGCCTTGGTCATCCCTCCTGCGCCACCCATCCTCCCACCGGCGAACCCGACGAACGTCGGTGCCGACCCGGATCAACTCGCCGGCCTCGTCATAGACGAGTCGAAGGCCATCGTCGTGGGCAAATGGAGGGCAAGTACCGTCGAGTCCAACTTCGTCGGAACCCACTACATTCATGATGACCGCTCCGGCAAGGGCGCGAAGTCCGTGCGGTGGGAGTTTGAGGTCCCTGAGACTGGCCGCTACGAGGTGCGGCTCTCCTATACGGACTCCGCCAGCCGTGACCCTCAGATCCCCGTGACCATCGAGGGAGCGGGCAAGCCGCGCCTCGTGCGCATGAACCAGCAGCTCACTCCACCTCACGCCGGTGGATTCGCCAC
>PBIX01000063.1 GCA_002720975.1 Planctomycetota bacterium
CTCGGAACCTTCGGGTCGCAAAAGGTGATCACAACTGGCGCGGATGGTGCTCAGTCCGTCTACGTCACGGACCTGGATGGTGACGGGGACGTGGACGTACTCGCGGGGTCGCTCGTCGACAACAAGGTCGCCTGGTTCGAGAACCTCATGTGCTCCTGCACCTCGAAGTACTGCACGGTCGCGGATGGCAGCATCTACAACACGACCCTCCTGGACGCCTCGGGGTGTGACCTGAACTGGCCAATCACCTTGGATCTGAGTAACGGTCCTCCCAAGCAGTTCACCATGCTCTTGATCGGGTCTGGGACGGCCACCGTTACCAACCCCGGAAGTTCCCAAGGCGACCTGTGCATTCTTGGCGGTTTCTTCGCCCGCTACAAACTGGACGTGGGCCAGATATCCCTTGCGGGAACCTTCTCGACGGACATTTCCAACTCGGCCTCGGGTGGTCCCGGGTTTGGCATTCCCAGCTCCAGTGGCAGTTCGATCCTCGCGGGTGAGACCTGGAACTTCCAGTACTGGCATCGCAACCCTCCCACCTCTCTCGGCCTCTCGGGATTCTCGGAGGCTATCTCGGTCACGTTCAAGTGACGTGCATGGGCCCATGACCGCCAATGCGGTTGGGCCTTGATTGGCGGGTTTTTTTGCTCATGCCCGCCTGCTGCCCTCCCAGGTTCCCTCACGGAGCCTGGGAGGCACTTCTTGGATGAGGCTTCGCGCTGCGCTACCATCGTGAGCACCATGACTGAATTCACCTCCAGCGCTTCCGACGCCTATGGCGTGCAGGACTACAGCCCCCAGCCCGAGATCGCTGGGGTCGAGATCATCCCCCTGCGCCGCTTCAACGACGATGGCGGGTCTATGACCGAGCTCGCGCGGTTGGACAACGGTGAACTCCAGGGAGTCTCCGACTTTAAGGCGCGGCAGATGAACTACTCCGTCATGGAGCCGCTGGCCATCAAGGCATTCCATCTGCACAAGCGCCAGACCGACGTGTGGTACGTGCCGCCCTCGGACAAGATCCTGTTGGTGCTCAGCGACGTGCGCGCCGGTTCACCTTCGGAAGGCACGACGCGACGTTACGTGCTCGGCGACGGCAAGTCGTTCCTGGTGCGCATTCCGCCGGGCGTAGCCCATGGCGCACGCAACCTGAGGCCCGCGGCCCCCAGCGCCATCATCTACTTCGTCGACGTACAGTTCAGTACCGACGACGACTGTGATGAGGGGCGCCTGCCCTGGGATCACTTCGGGGCCGAGGTCTGGGAAGTAGAAAGGGCCTGACCCCCGGCGGAGTCCGTGGATGACCCTGCCTTCGCGGTGAGTGAAAGGCATGGCGTGGAGGGTGGGGACGCTTGACGTAGAGGCATGGGCGTTCCGACCGGGATCATGCGCCGCCTGGAACCCAGAGGCTCTCGCATGGCAGGCCATCCGGCCGCGGAGTCTCGCTTTGGGCCCTTGGGTTCCAAAGTCTGTCCATGAGAGAGGGGCAGTGGTAGAATCGGCTCCGCCCCAGTCTTGAGCGGATGCTCGGAGAGCCATTGGTTCTCTTGTCCTCAGGGCGGTGTCCCAGAGTTGATTCGCGTCCTTGTGGATAGGCGTTGCGAATACCCTGTATCCCAATATCAAATTTCGAAGAGCCATGTTGTTCGTCCGCCCTTGTATTTATTTTGTCAGCCTGTTCGCGCTTGCTTCCTCCGGTTCGGGTCAGAACGAGATCTGGAAGGCCACAGCCTCTGACGGATCGACCCTAGAGCACTTCGGGAACGCGGTCGCAGTGGACGGCCCGTTTGCGCTTGTGGCAGCGATGCACGATGGGGACAACGGGTCGAAGACCGGCGCGGCCTACATGTTCAACCGCTACACGGGTGTTGAGCTCTTCCGCATCGATGACATTGCCCCTGAGCCCAGCGACATCTTCGGATTCGATCTCGCCATGGAGGGCGACCTGGTGATAGTCGGTGTCTGCCATGACAATGAACTCGGTGTCAATGCAGGTGCTGTCACGGTCCATGACACTGCTACCGGTGCTCTCCTGCGTACCTTGCGTGCGTCTGATGGCGATGTCGGCGATCACTTCGGGAATGCCGTCGCCATCTCCGGAGGTATAGCGATGATCGGTGAATTGGAAGACCTGGAGAATGGCAAGAGTTCGGGATCCGCCTTTCTGTTCGACGTCAATACCGGGGCGGAGTTGTTCAAATTGACTCCAGCCGATGGGTCCAAGAATGACCAATTCGGCCGTACGGTTGCCATCTCCGGAGATTGGGCGATGGCAGGCGCCTGGAAGGACAATATGGGAGGGGGAGGAGGGGCCGACTCTGGATCTGTCTATGTCTATGAGGTGTCCACGGGGCAACTGCTGCATAAGCTGCTGGCTTCCGATCGTCAGCCAGGCGATCTCTTCGGGCACTGTCTTGCGCAGGAGGGATCGCTGGCTTTGATCGGGGCGCCATTTGCCGACGCCCTGGGCTCGGATTCAGGTGCCGCCTATTTGTTTGACGTCAACAGCGGCCAAGAGCTGCAAAAGCTCATCCCGAGCGACGGCCAAGCCTTCGATCAGTTCGGTCGGAGCGCAGCGATTGATGGCGGTGTCGTCGCGGTGAGTGCTCCGGGGGCTTCAGTCCAAGCTGGAGCGGTATACCTGTTCGATCTGTCAACCGGCCAGGAACTGGCCAAGATCACGGCTTCTGATGGGGCGAACTTTGATCTGTTTGGCACGGATGTCGCGCTGGATAGTGGCGGCCTCCTGGTCGGTGCCATGAATGATGGTGACTTGGGGCTCGAGTCAGGATCGGCCTACATGATTGACTTGTGGGACGGATGCATGAGCAAGTACTGCACCCAGCTCGATGGAAGCCCCAACAATACTGCGGTCCTGGACGCCAGCGGCTGTGATCTCTCCAGCCCGATCTTCTTGGATCTGAGCATGGCCCCTCCCGGGCAGTTCACCTATCTCCTGGTGGGATCGAGCACTGGAGTCATCAATGATCCAGCTGGTGCCTTGGGGGATCTGTGCTTGGTGGGGGGGCTCCTCAGTCGCTACCGCCTTGACATGGGATCGACCTCAGCCTCGGGGACCTTCTCGGTGAACATTTCGAACTCCAACTCCGGAGGGCCGGGGTTTGGGATCCCCAGTTCGGGTGGCGCTGCGATTCAGGCCGGTGAGACCTGGAACTTCCAGTACTGGTTCCGAAACGCCGGTGGGGCGCCCTCAGGGTTCAGCGAGGCCATCTCAGTAAACTTCGAGTAGCACCCCGCATACTGGGGGACATACTGGGGGACATACTGGGGGAGAAGATGGTGACACGGGACCCGACGATCAATTCAGGGCGCCACAACACGGGGCTGATAGTCGCCCTCACTGCACTCGCTCTGGTGTTGAGGGTCGTGGGAATCAATCAGGATCTATGGTTGGACGAGATTGGCAGCGTTGTCGATCTGTTCCGCCTACAACCCTTCGAGGCAGCAGGCACCTTTACGAGTGCCAATCACCACCTGCTCAACAGCTTTCTGGGAAGCATCAGCATTCGGATTTTCGATGAGTCTCCCTGGAGCGCCCGCCTACCCGCGCTGCTGTTCGGAACCGCGACCATCCCAGCCTTCTTTGCGCTGGCCGTCACAGTCGCCAAGCGGCGCGAGGCCCTGTTCGCCACTCTTTTCCTGACTCTCTCCTACCACCACGTTTGGTTCTCACAGAACGCCCGGGGCTACACGGCGATGATCTTCTTCACCGTGCTGTCCACCTTGTTCTTGATCCGATGGCTTGGTGCCACGCCCGAACAGGCACGCCGACCCTGGCTGGGCTTCATAGTGTGCGGGGCTCTTGGAACCCTCTCTCTGCTTAACTACGTCTTCGTCCTGGCAGCCCAATTCCTCGCCGCACTCTACGCCATTCGTGGCACGCGGTGCTGGTCCAGATTCAGACGGTTGATTTCATCCGGAGTGTTGGTTGTGGCATTGGCGCTGCTGGGCTACGCCGCAGCGCTACCGGAAATGATCGCGTATTTTTCAAGCGGCGGTACGGAGATGGGCTGGGTCAATCCGTTGGAGTTTATCCAAGTACTTGTCCGTGGGTTGGGGGGCGCCCTGCCAGCCCTCGCGCTAGGTGGTGCTCTCGTTGCCCTCGGCTGGGTGTGTTACTTCAAGGAGCAGCCACTGGTGGCACTCATGTTGGTGCTACCGGTGGTATTCAATGTCGCGGCCCTCGGGTTCTTCGAATTCGGCGCCTATCCCCGCTCTTTTCTCTACCTGTTGCCATTTGGAATATTGGTGTTGATGCGGGGTGCCATCGTGGTTGGTGAGCAGGTACGCGTGTGGTTTCCGGAGTGGGGTGCGAAGTGGCCACTGGAATCCATGATTCCAACCGGGATCCTGTTGGGAGCGATCCTTCTGCTCACGTACAACTACGGCAACCCAAAACAGAACTACACGGGCTCTCTCGCCTACGCGCGGGAGCAGGCAGCACCCAATGACGTAATCGCCTCCGTGGGCTATCTGGCCTCGGGCTACCGCGAGTACTACGGCAGGGACCTCGCGTTTCCCGAATCCGTCGAGGAGCTCAGAGCCCTGCACGGCCCAGAACGCCGAGTATGGTTGCTCTATTCCTTTACACGGGACATGCGTCGCCACCTTCCAGACATACAGGACTACATCGAAGACAATCTCAGAATTGAGCGCGTCTTTCCCGGAACCCTGGGTGATGGCGACGTCTATCTGGTGGTCTCACCCGCACAAGGAGACTTGAGGTGACGGTGCTTGAACAGCAATGCTCCCCTTCCACTCAGTGAGGGGTGCGACGAGGCCAGCCTACGCCCGGAGGGGGGTGGGATGCTCAGTAGTAGAGACTTGCCGTCCCTGAGGGTGCACCCACGTGTGGTGCCCTCCCATGGAGACCGAGGCCTGGGAGGCGGAGGGGGCCTGAGCCGGGAATCCGCTCAACCCGGACTCTCGACCACCTCGATCATGCGCTCCAGTGCGGAGCGTGCCTCGCGGGTCAGCTGAAGGCGCTCCGCATCCTCAAGGCGCTCGCGGCTTCCGGTTATCTCGTCCACCGCGTCCCCGGCCAGAACCCGGTTTGCATCCGGGGCGCAGCCCTTTCGCAGAAGATCGAGGATCCCCGCCAGGTGGGGGGGGTCGTTGCGGCTCATGGTCGCGCAGCCACAACCGGCCGTTCCAAAGCCCGCGTCGGGAATGTCCGCCAGGTGCATGACCTCGACGCCGCGGGACCGCGCGACCTCGCGCGCATTGCGCACGAAATGTCCCTCCGTGCCGATCACCAGACGCGAGCCCTCCGGCGCGGCCAGCATCTGATCCCACAGGTACTTGGTGCTGCCTGAACCATCGGCAGCCTGCACAACCTCGAGGCGCGACTCGGGGTGGACGATCACGCGCCAGTCGCGCTCCTGCCACCACTGCACGTGCTCAGGAGTGAAGACCGTGTGCACACCACAGTAGGCGCCCCACAGGATCATCTGGGCCTGGTCCAGTGCGGCCAGACCACCCTCCACGTGGTCGTCATCCAGGGGGAAGGCCCCGCGGGTGCTCTCGGCATCGGCCAGGCGCACGACCCGCGCCGGATCCAGGCCCAGGCGATGGGCCGTATTGGCGCCGAGGTGTTCGTCGGGCACGAACAGGACCTTCGAGCCCTGTTGCAGCGCCCACTCCACCACCTGGTGGGCGTTGCTGCTGGTGCACACGGCGCCGCCCGTGCGACCGGCCAACGCCTTGAGGCGCCCGGAGGTGTTCATGTACGCCACGCAGACCAGGTCGTCGCCATAGCGCTCCAGCAGCTGGTCGGCTACGGGCAGGACCATGTGGTCTTTCGCCATCATCTCCATGGTGCACCCCGCCTTGGGGTTGGTGATCCAGGTCTGTTGGTCCTCGCGGGCGAGCAGGGCGATGGACTCGGCCATGAAGTGCACGGCGGACTCCACGATGATCTTCTTCTCGGGCTGGCGTGTGGCCTGCAGGGCCAGGGCGTAGCTGTCCGACACGGACCCGCCATAGCGCTCGACCAACTTCACGATCTCTCCGCCCATGTAGTAGTGGGCCAGGAGGAGCAGGGAGTCACCGAAGTGGTCCTGGGCCGGACGCACGTAGCTGTCCAGCCAGGGGAGCACCGTCTCAGGCGTGCGATCGGGGAGCGCCAGGTACTCCTCCGCATAGGGTCGCAGCTCGTCCTGGTACCAATCCAGAGGCAGATCCGTCTGGCAGATCGGTATCCCTGGCTTGAGTTGCAGTCCGCTGGTCATCGTGGCCTCGTCGGGCAGCCCGGCTCTCAGTCCAGGTACGGGTAGCGGTAGTCCGTGGGCGGAACGAAGGTCTCCTTCATCGTGCGCGGCGAGACCCAGCGCAGCATGTTGAGCAGGGAGCCCGCCTTGTCGTTGGTGCCCGAGGCGCGGGATCCCCCGAAGGGCTGCTGGCCCACCACGGCCCCGGTGGGCTTGTCGTTGATGTAGAAGTTGCCCGCGGCAAAACGCAGGGCGTCAACGGCCTGTCGTACGGCGGCCCGGTCGATGCCGAAGATGGCGCCGGTCAAGGCGTACTCGGAGGTGTTGTTGCACAGCTCGAGGGTCTCTTCATAGCGCTCATCCTCGTACACGTACACCGTGAGCAGGGGGCCGAACAGCTCCGTGCGCATCAGGTCGTGCTTGGGGTCCTGAACCTGCACCACGGTGGGGTGCACGAAGTAGCCCACGGAGTCGTCGACCTCACCACCGATCACCACCTCGGCGGCGCTGTCGGCCTGGGCGCCGTCGATGGCACCCTTGAGCTTGGCGAACGAAGAGGCATCGATCAGCGCGCCCACAAAGGTGCTGAAGTCACACACGTCGCCCACCTTCAGCTCGGCCACCATGCCAGCTACGCGCGCCTTGACGTCCTCCCACATGCTGCTGGGGATGTAGGCGCGGCTGGCCGCCGAGCACTTCTGCCCCTGGAACTCGAAGGCCCCGCGCACGAGCGCCACCGCCAGGCCCTGGGGCTCCGCAGAGTTGTGGGCGAAGACGAAGTCCTTGCCGCCTGTCTCTCCGACGAGCCGAGGGTACTGGTCGTACTGCGCGATCTGATTGCCGATGGTCTTCCAGATGCCCTGGAAGACACCGGTCGAGCCGGTGAAGTGGATGCCTGCGAGGCGGCGGTCGGCCAGTACCGGATCACCCACCTGGGCGCCGGAGCCGGGCAGGAAGTTGATCACGCCCGCGGGCAGGCCGGCCTCCTCGAGCATCTTCATCAGGTAGTAGTTCGACAGCACCGACGTGCTGGCGGGTTTCCACAGACACGTGTTGCCCACCATGGCCGGGGCCGTGGGCAGGTTGCCGGCGATGGAGGTGAAGTTGAAGGGCGTGATGGCGAACACGAACCCATCCAGGGGGCGATGCTCCAGGCGGTTCCACATGCCTTCGGCGGACTGTGGCTGCTCCGCGTAGAGCTGCTCCATGTAGCCCACGTTGAAGCGCCAGAAGTCGATCAGCTCACAAGCGGCGTCGATCTCCGCCTGATGGCAGGTCTTCGACTGGTTGAGCATCGTGGCCGCATTGATCGTGTCGCGCCAGGGCCCGCGCAGGAGCTCGCTGGCCTTGAGGAAGATGGCGGCGCGTTCCTCCCAGGGCATGTCGGCCCAGGCGGCCTTGGCTTCGTCGGCGGCTTCGATGGCTTGCTGCACCTCGGCCTCACCCGCCTGGGAGTAGGTCCCCAGCACATGGGCGTGGTTGTGGGGCATGACCATCTCGCGCTTGTTCTCCGTGCGGACTTCCTTGCCGCCGATGATCAGGGGCACGTCCACGGTCTCAGCGGCCATCTCTTTCAGGCGCTTCTCCAGGGACTGGCGCTCGGGGCTCCCGGGTGCGTAGTCGCGTACGGGTTCGTTGACGGGCAGGGGGGTCTTGAAGGTTCCGTGGGTCATGATGCTGGAGAGGCAGGGGCTCGCTGGATAGGGGAGCCTGGGGGCGGCGAGTATTGCAGGGGGCAGGGGCTCTGTCGACCTGAGGGGTGAAGTGAGGGGCCGGTTCGCGGTCAGAACGGGCGGTGCTCCCTTCCCCGTCCCCTGCTCAAGGGCCATCATGGGGTCGCCCCTGCACCTTCCCTGGCCGGCAGGCACCCATGACCTCAACGCGCGCCCAAATGAGCACCACCACGACCCACGCGGACCTGTACTCCTGGCTGGATGCTGCCCTTGGGTCCCATTGGGCAGAGGCGGGCGCGGCCTGGTGGACCCAGGCTCTGGAGCGCGTGGGAGGGGGACTCAGCGGCTCCGCCTTCGGGGCCACGCTCTCCGTAGCGAGTCGCTATGCCCCGCGAGTGGACCTCGATCCTGGTGCGGATGCCCTGGACCGGGCCCATGAGATCCTGCCGGGTTGGAACCCGGAGCGCTGGGACGTGCTGGAGGCCACGCGTGCGCGCCTGCTCCTGGCCCGACCAGATCTGGAGGAGGACTCATTTGCCTCCGACCTTGAGACCCTCTGTCAGCATGCGGATGAGGGCGAGCTCCGAGCTATCTACAAGAGCCTTGCCCTTCTACCCGAGGCCGGCCGCTTCAGCACACGTGCTGCCGAGGGATGCCGCACGAACATCGTCCCCGTGTTTGAGTCGGTCGCCTGTGATACCCCCTTTCCATTTGCCCACTTTGACGACCTGGCCTGGAATCAGATGCTGATCAAAGGGCTGTTCATCGGCGCGCCCTTGGTCCGCGTCGTCGGCCTGGATCGACGGCTGAATCCTGAACTGGCACGCATGGCTCTCGACCTGGCTGATGAACGCCGGTCGGCGGGGCGCCCGGTGCAGCCCGAACTGTGGATGTGCCTGGGGACCCACGGTGGACAGCGTGCCCTGGATTCGCTCCAGCACGAGCTCGCCAGCGATCACACCGCGGGTCGCCGTGCGGCCTATCTGGGGCTGGCGCGCGCCGGCCATGAGGGGCTTCCCGAGCCTGACCACCAACTCTCCGGGGTCCACGAGCGTACCCTGGCAGGCGACATCGGCCGCCGCAGCTTCACTTTGCTTGAGGACTGACCTCTCGCTTTCCATCACCTCAGACCCATTTCCTCCCATGCGCTTCTTCGATCCCCACATCCACATGACCAGTCGCACGACCGACGACTACCAGGCCATGGCTGACGCGGGCGTGCGTGCCGTCATCGAACCGGCTTTCTGGCTTGGGCAGCCGCGCACCACTGTGGGCTCGTTCGTGGACTACTTCTCCACCCTCGTGGGGTGGGAGCGCTTCCGGGCCTCCCAGTTCGGCATCAGTCACTACTGCGCCATCGGCCTCAATTCCAAAGAGGCCAATGACGAGGGACTGACTCGCGAGGTGCTCGAACTCCTTCCCCTGTACGCCTTGAAGGAGGGTGTCGTGGCGGTGGGGGAGATCGGCTACGACGAGATCACGGACGCCGAGGAACGCGCCTATCAGGCGCAGCTTGAGTTCGCCCTGGAGCATGACATGGTGGTCATGGTGCACTCTCCCCACAGGGACAAGAAGAACGGCGTCCTACGCTCCATGGACGTGGCGGCAGAGGTGGGCATTCCCATGGGCAAGCTCGTGATTGATCACAATAACGAGGAGACCGTGCAGAGCGTTCTGGACCGCGGCGCCTGGGCGGCGTTTACCCTCTACCCACACACGAAGATGGGCTCGCAGCGCATGGTCGAGCTGGTCAAGCAGTACGGACCCGAGCGGATGATCGTGGACAGCTCAGCGGATTGGGGGGTGAGCGATCCGCTGGCCGTTCCGCGCACAGCCGCACTGATGTTGGAGCAGGGGGTGGACCCGGACTGGGTCGAGCAGACCTGCTGGCAGAACGCCCTTGAGGTCTACGCCCAATCGGGACAGATCGACGTGGCCGCCCTGGAGCAAAAACCCCAGGTGGACCAGAGTCAGTTGTTTGGCGACAGCAGCATCCTGCGCGGCCAAGAGCCTCGCGTGGACGCTGCAGTGGTCAACTGAGCTCTTTGATCCGGATCGGGCAGTGAACGCATGCCGGGCACCTGGAGGACCAGGGCCAAGGCTAGGCGCTGGGCAAGCCGTGTGGCCTGCAGCTCACGGAGCCCCTGCGCGGGGCGGGGCCAGGCTCCGAAGCCCAGGCAGAGCATCACGCACAGACCGAGGACGATCTGGTGTGCACACGTGGTGGGTTTCTTTCCGTAGGCCATGAGCCCCTTATCGACAGGAGGGGCCCGTGACTGAAATTGTGACTCCGAGTACCCTGTAAGGCATGGAAAACTGGGGTATCGACCTGGCAAAGCAGGCCTTCAAGTTCTCGGCCGCGCACTTTCTGATCTTCCCGGACGGGACCTGTGAGCGGCTGCATGGCCATAACTACCGGGTCTTCACCGAGGTGGATGCCGGGATCACCGAGTACGGACTGGTGATCGACTTCAAGAAGATCAAGCCCATCGTCAAGCGTCTGGTGGATGAACTCGACGAGCACCTGCTGCTCCCTGGGGAGCACCCCGAACTGATGGCCGCCGAACGCGACGATGGGGTCACGGAGATTCACTATCTCGACCGCTACTACGCGGCCCCGACCGAGGACGTGATCGTGCTACCGATCAACAATACCAGCTCGGAGAACCTGGCCTGCTTCCTGGGGCGGCGCCTGATGGATGAGCTGCAGCAACAATTCCCCAGCGTGATCTTGGACCGAGTCCTCGTGGCTGTGGAGGAGACCAGTGGCCAGCGCGGTCGGTGGGAGTGGACTCAACCCCCGGAGTGAATCAGCGGCGCATGTGCTGAGCCACGGCGACCCGCATGGGCCAAATATCGTTGAGGGTCGTGCTTGTCGTGCCTTCCACGAGGGAGCACCTCACGTCCAGCACTTCCCACCAGCGTTCCTGTCCGGGGTCGATGCCACGCGCGAGGAGGTGTTCAGCCAATGCACCCGCCAAGCCGCTGGGGTACATACATATCAGGTGCATCAACTCCTCTTCGCCGAAGGCCTCGATGGCGGCTCGGCGCCATGAGGATTCCGTCGCGTCCAAGCCTGCGGCTTCCAGGACCCAGGATACGGGGACGGTTTCCAGCCCAGAGTCTTCAGCGCGTTGACACAACTCGAAGGCGAGGGCGAATCCGCTGCGCTTGACGATGCGTTCCATGGCCAAGAACGACAGGCCGTAGAAGGCCCGCTTGGACTTGGTGCTGAGCTTCGAGGAGGAGAGACCAGCGGACACTGCGAAGACGGTCTCGTGGGCGCCGGGCAAGACGGGCGGGGTGGAGAGCAGGATCTGGGTCTCCCAGACCTCGCCGCTGTCATTCTGGGGGCCCTGCCCTCTGGGGGTGACGTGTAGTGACAGATGGATGCCCCCACAGGCCAGGGCTGCTCCGCTCAGTCGGCCGGCGCGCAGCCGGGCCGCGCCTGCCGGGGCCAGGTAGGCGGAGACGCAGTCGCACAGACCTTCTTCGAGAGTTCCTGGGAGTCGGTCCCACGGGCTCTGGAGGGCAGCGTGAGTCAACTCGTGTGCCAGGACGCGCTCCATGTCCCGGGTTCCACGCGCGATCAGGATACGCTTCAGGGCGGGCGCGTAGAGCCCTTCTGCGTCATAGTCCATGTCGCTCGGGAAGGTGTAGACATGGGGCTGGTCTTGGATCCAGATCTCCAACTCCCCCAGGGCTACCCCGGGCACGAGCGCTTCAAGCTCAGGTTGTAGACGGTCAAGGGCTTGCACCACCTCGCTCGCCTCCCGCAGGGAGTCTCCGCGCACGGTCGCCTGGGCGGTCACCATGCTGGCCCTTGGGGCCGTGGCCTGGCAGGCGCCTAGCAGGGCGCAGACGAGAGCGGCGCTGGCACGCCCGATGCCGATGCGTTTGAAACGAAGGTCCACCCCGAACCGTACCCCGTAGAGGGCCTGGAAGTGGCTTGAGTTGGCGCAGGGTAGAAATGGCCCGCCAGAAACCGACCGGGGACCCCTTTCACGCCTCGGAGGCGCCTCATTCCGGGACTCTGCTCAGCGTGCGAAGCGCGCGCACCACTCATTCGCGGGGTCCTCTTCGTAGAGGCTCCCCGCGGGCATGGCTCCGGTTTCGTCTCCCCCGTATCCCATGGCCTCGAGACTCTGGAGGGCCTCGAGGGTCAGAGCCTGAGTCTCACCCCACCCGGTGGGGTCGGCGGCTCTGAGCCATTCGATGAGCTGTCCGCGCATGCGCTTGGCTCGGGCGAAGTGTGCCGCCTCGCGGGCCAGGTTCTGGTTGCACAGGGGGTCTCTCTGCAGGTCGAAGAACTCCACCTGATGTTTCTGGCGCTCTTCAGCCAGGGCCGCTTCATGGTGGTTGCGTAGGTGGATGCACAGGCGCCAGCTCGAAGTCTGTACACAGGCCACATTGCCGTGGGCCGAGAGCTCGAAGAGTGCGTCCGCCGCCGGGAATTCGTCGAGGGCCCAGCTCAGGTTGCGCCCGGGAAAGGTCTCCAACTCCAGCTTGGCGAGGTCAAGCAGGGTGCGCCCGATGTCGATCTGCCGCACGAACTCCGTACTGCGCACTCCTTCCGGACTTCCTGGCCAAGAGAGAATCAACGGCACGTGCACCGTCTGGGGATAGAGATCCGCGTGATCCCACCAGACCCCGTGCTCGCCGAAAGACTCCCCGTGGTCTGACGTAAATGCGATCACGGCTGAGTCCATGCGATCCAGAGCCAGGACGCGGCCCATCTGAACGTCCACGTAGTCCACCTCGCCGCGGTACTGCTGGTAGGGGTAGTCCACGTCCGTGAGCCCTTTTAGGAAATAGGGGATGAGCGGGTCTGGCAGTGGGGGCTGTGCTTGTTTGTCGAAGGGGCGCGGCCCATCCCAGTAGGTCTCATCGTGTGGTGCCGGAGCTCCATAGGGAGAGTGGGCATCAAACAGGTGCAACCAGACAAACAGGGGTTGGCCCCCGGCCTGCTCCACCCACTCTTCCAGGATGTCCACACTGAGCTTCCCGTCGCGGTCGTTGCGACGGGGCCCGTTGACGCGATCAAACCCCTGGCCCAGGCCGCTCTCGGTATCCAGCAGGTGGTAGGCGGAGAGGACAGCCATGGTGCGGTAGCCGCCAGCCTGGAAGGCCTCCGCCAGGGTGGGCGCCTGGCTCACAAGGCGCGTGGAGTTGTTCAGGATGCGTGTGTCTCGAGGGGAGGTGCCCGTCATCAGAGCCACGTGGGACGGGTTGGTGACATTCGTCGAGGCGTAGGCCTGGGTGAAGTAGATGCCCCGGTTTCCGAGTGCGTCCAGGTTGGGCGTCTGTACCAGGGGAGACTCGGCATCGGGATCCGCCTGACCCATGTGGTCCGCCCTGTGGGTGTCCGAGGTGACCAGGAGGACGGTGGGGGCGTTCAGTGCCCGGCGGGAGACCGCTGCCTCGCCCACCAGGCAGAAGAGCTCCAACTTGGAGCGGGTGAGCAGTTCGAAGCGAATGCGGGTGAGCTTGTCGGCGAAGGCGGTCAGATCCATCTTGGCCTCACCCCAGGAGCGTGTGCGTTGAGCGTTGATGGCAAAATGCGCTTCCAGGGTCTCAACACCTTCCGCCTCCACGCTGATCTGGAGTATGGCGTTCAAGCCGGGCCCGATCAGGGCCGGCTGGGTTCCGTAGGAACAGAAGAGCTCAGCGTGGTCGGGTAGAACCCGTTCGGTTTCCAGGGCAGAGCGTGAGGATAGCGCCACACAGCAGCGGTCTTCTTCACCGAGACCCACCATGGCTCCCATGCCTTCGAGCGCCGGAAGGAACTCCTCAACGGGCGCATCGAGCAGGTCAAAATACGTCACCGCGATGGCGTTGCTCTCCCCTCTCGATTCGAGCCCCACCTCGTCGATGTCACCCTTCAAGAACCGTAGCTCGGGGAAGTCCGCCCGGAAGGGTCGCAAACCACCCCGCGCCTTGAAGGCCGTCCAGGCCGAGCGAGCCACGACCTTGCCCTCCTTGCGCAGGACCACCGACAGGAGCTCTGCACTCCCCCCGTAGTTCCGGACGTTGACCGCGACGCGGTTGAAGGAGCCCGCTTCGAGCCCGCAAGGTATCCGGAGAGCTTTGGCTCCCTCTCCGGTGAGGTAGGCCGCCCGCACCCGCTTCGGCTTGACTCCCGCCTCCCTCGCCTCCTGAATCCGAGCGTCCTCAGGGGGGATGAAGCGTGCCGAGCTCTGGGGAGC